>JAHDHM010000314.1 GCA_020631315.1 Acidimicrobiales bacterium | reverse complement strand
GCTGCGTCAGGCGATCGCTCGCCACCAGCAGCGCTTCTACGACCTGACGTTCGATCCGGACACCGAGGTCCTCGTGACCGCGGGAGCCACCGAGGCCATCGCCGCGATCATGCTGTCGCTGCTCGAGGTCGGTGACGAGGTCATCACGTTCGAGCCCTGGTACGACTGCTACGGCGCCGCCGTCGCCATGGCCGGGGGAGTGAAGCGGGTCGTCACCCTGTCAGGGCCCGAGTGGTCCTTCGACGTCGACGAACTCGAGTCGCAGGTGACGGCGAAGACACGGGCCATCCTGCTCAACACGCCGCACAATCCGACCGGCAAGGTGTTCAGCCGCGAGGAGCTGGCGCAGATCGCCGACATCGCACAGCGACACGACCTGCTCGTCGTCACCGACGAGGTGTACGAGCACCTGGTCTTCGAGGGCGAGCACGTCCCGATGGCGACGCTGCCCGGCATGGCCGAGCGGACGCTGACCGTCAGCTCCGGTGGCAAGAGCTTCAGCTTCACCGGTTGGAAGATCGGCTGGGTGTGTGGTCCGGCCGACATCGTGCGTGCGGTGAAGACTGCCAAGCAGTTCCTGACGTTCACCCACAACGGCCCGTTCCAGCTGGCGATCGCGGCAGCTCTCGACCTCGACGACGAGTTCTACGTCGAGCTCGCCGCTGACTTCGGCCGACGTCGCGACCTGCTGTGTGACGGCCTGGAGGCCGCCGGGTTCGACGTCGCCCGCCCGCAGGGCACCTACTTCGTCAACGTCGACATCCGTTCGGTCGGCGCGAGCGACGGCGTCGAGTTCTGTCTCGGTCTGCCCGAACGTGTCGGTGTGGTGGCGATCCCGACGCAGGTGTTCTATGACAACACCGACCGCGGCCGGCATCTCGCCCGGTTCACCTTCTGCAAGACCGACGCCGTGTTGCAAGATGGCGTCTCCCGACTGTCGAGGTTGTCGTCATGATCCGTCGAGTGCTCATCGCCGTTTTGTCCCTGTCGTTGGTTGCCGCCGGCTGTTCCGGCGGCGGCGACGAGAGCGCACCCGACACCTCGTCTGCTGCCGCGTCCACGACGTCCGCGGCGGACTCGGGGTCGAGTGACTCGACCGACGCGCCCGAGACATCAGACGCGCCGTCGACGACGGCCATCCCCGCCACCACCGAACCCGCGACCGACGGCACGTCCTGGACGTTCCTGATCTACGGCATGGGCGACACCGATCTCGAACCGTTCCTGCTGGAGGACCTGGTCGAGATGTCCGGTGCCGCGGGTGACGACATCGAGATCATCGCCCTCGTCGACCGTCATCCCGAGTTCAGCGACGAGGGAGTGCTCGGGCTCGACGACTTCGAGGACACCCGCCTGCTGCGGATCCTCTCCGACGGGGTCGAGGTCCTCTCCGACGAACCGACCGAGGCGAACCTCGGCGACCAGCAGGTGCTCGCCGACTTCGTCGAGTACGGCATGAACGTGTGGCCCGCCGATCACACGGCACTCGTGTTCTGGGATCACGGTGCCGGCTGGACCGGCATGGGCCCCGACGAGACCGACGGTCTCGACGTGCTCGAACTCGGCGAGATCCGCGCCGGTGTCGAAGCCGGTCTGTCCGCAGCAGGCGTTGCCCGACTCGACCTCATCGGCTTCGACGCCTGCCTCATGGCGACGTACGAGGTCGCCAGCGTCGTGGCTCCGTACGCCGACTACATGCTCGCCTCGCAGGAACTGGAGCCAGGTCACGGCTGGGACTACCGGGCGCTGGCGGGCGTGGCCGGCGCCACTCCCGAGCAGGTCGGTTCGGCGCTGATCGACGGCTACGCAGCGCAGGCCCGCGAGCAGAACGCCGACGAGGCGATCACCCTGTCGTTGCTCGACCTCTCGGCCATGGACTCGGTGACGGCCGCGGTGCAGGACCTCGGCACGGCACTCGCTGAGCCGGCGTCAGGGCCGAGCGTCGGTCGCGCCCGTGCGAGCACGCTCGCCTTCGGCCGTGACCCGAACCCCGAGCTCGACAGCAACCTGATCGACCTCGGCGGCCTCGGCGCCAACATCGCCGCCGAGTCCGGCTTCGACGACAGCGCCCTGCGCGCCGCGATGGACGACCTGGTGGTGGAGCAGGTGACGGGTCGTGTCACCGACCAGGCGACGGGTCTGGCGATCTACTTCCCCGAGTACGCGCCGAACTTCCGTCAGGGTTACCTGTTCCTCGAGGGCGTCCCTGCGTGGGGCGATGCGCTGACCGCCTTCTATGAAGCGGGCGAGAACATCACTCCCGATCAGCAGGTCTCGTTCGACGTCGACGGCGGCGTGTCGAGCTTCTTCGACGAGGACGGGTTCAACATCGTCGCCAACCTCGGGCTCGACGAGGTGGCCAACGCCGTCGAGGTCACGATCTCCTACGGCACGATCGATCCGTCCGACGACTCGATCATCTACCTCGGCGAGGAGCCGGCCATCACCTTCGCCGACACGGGTGACGTGCTCGGCATCTACGACCTGACCGTGCTGACCCTCACCGACGCCGTCGGTGACTCGGCCGTCGCCTACTTCGATCTCACGATCGACGAGGAGGGCATCTGGCTGGTCGACGTCCCGCTGGCCTATGTGCCGCCGGAGGAGTTCGAGACGGACGACCCGGCTCACGACGTGATCCTCACGATCATCTACGACCCGTTCGCCGAGGAGATCCTCTCGGAGACCTACTACGAGATCACCGAGGAGGGCACCTTCGGCGAGCTGGTCGCGAACCCCGACGGGCTGATCTTCCCGCGCGTGTTCAACCTGTATCCGGACGGTTCGGCTGAGTGGATCGTGACGAGCGACGTGGGGCTGTTCGCGTCCTTGCCCGACCTGGCCTACGACTTCGTGCCGCTCGAGTCGGGTGACACCGTGTACGCGGAGCTGAACGTCTACGACTTCGCCGGCAACGTGTCGGCGGTCAGTGCCCTCGACGTCGTCCCGTAGCCGGGCGTCGCCCCAGTGTCAGGAGGCGACGGCCAAGCCGTCGTCGTTGGCGGCATCCTCGTTGGCAGTGGCGACGTCGCGGCGGGCCTGCATCTCGTCGTTCAGCTCGTGGATGCGTTCGCTGGCCGTCGTGCAACACAGGCCGGGGACGACGGCGTGGACGGCTGCGGCGCCGGCGCACACGGCCATGCGGCCTGCGTAGCGCATCGCTGCCACGAAGTGCTCGCCGTAGGTCTCGTCGACCGAAGCGGGGTGATCGATGAAGAGTCGTCGGAACGTCGCCATGACGAGAAGGTACGTGTGACGTGCGGCACGATGTTGTCGTTCTCTTGCGCTCAGGCGATCAGGTGAGCATGATTGTTCCCCGATGAGTGCATCAATGGGAACATTCGTGCAGTTGGACGAGATCGATCGCTCGATCGTCGCGCTGTTGCAGCAGGATGCCTCCCAGTCGGTCCGCGAGATCGCCGAGCAGGTGGGGCTCAGCCCGACGCCGTGCTGGCGCCGCATCGCACGGCTCGAGGAGACGGGTGTGATCGTCGGGCGCGTCGCAATGCTCGACCCGGCCAAGGTCGGGCTCGGTGTCACGGTGCTCGTCCAGATCCGGACCAACCAGCACACGGGTGCCTGGTTCGAGGACTTCGCCGCGGGCATCGACGAGTTCCCCGAGATCGTCGAGGCGCTGCGACTCTCGGGTGAGACGGACTACATGCTCCGGGTGATGGTCCCCGACATCGCTGCGTTCGACGTCTTCTACCAGCGGCTCATCGAGCGGGTCGATCTCTACGACGTCCGCTCGACCTTCGTGATGGAGACCATCAAGTCCACGACCGCGCTGCCCCTCGGGCACCTCGAGGACTGATCGGTAGCCTGACCTCATGTCCGACGAACTCCCCCTCGAAGCCAAGGTCCTGACCGTCAGCGACGGTGTCGTGCACGGTGTGCGCGACGACCGCTCCGGCGCAGCACTCGCCGCGGCTGTCGAGGCTGCGGGCTTCGCCGTCGTCGAGCGACGGGTCACCTCCGACGGAACCGAGGAGGTCGCCGCGAGCCTGCGCGAGATGGCCGACGGTTTCGCCGGACTGATCGTGTCGACGGGCGGCACCGGGTTCACGCCACGGGATCTGACCCCGGAAGGCACACGTCTGGTGATCGATCGAGAAGCACCCGGCCTCGCCGAGGCGATGCGCCTCGTGAACCCGCTCGGCCGACTCAGTCGAGGCATCGCCGGCACCATCGGCACCGCCATCGTGCTCAACACTCCCGGCTCCACCAAGGGCACCGTCGAGTGCTTCGAGGCCGTCGCCGATGTGCTGCCCCACGCCGTCCGGCTGCTCAACGGCGGACCCTCGGGTCACTGATCGTGGACGCAGGCCGATGACCGACCTCGAGGGCATGCGGGCCGCGATCGCTGCGGCCGACGCGGTCCGCGGCGCCACCGAGTCGAACCCGTCGGTCGGCGCGGCCGTGCTGGGCCCCGACGGCCGCTGGCACACCGGAGCGCCCCAGCCTCCCGGCCGGGCACACGCCGAGGTCATGGCG
>JAHDHM010000313.1 GCA_020631315.1 Acidimicrobiales bacterium | reverse complement strand
CGTAGGGGACCATGCATCGGTGCCACGAGCTGCGTGCCGGGTGACAGCACACCGGGGATCGAACCTCGGAACGGTGCGTCGAAGCCGAACACGCCGCCGTCGCCCGCCACGAACCAGTAGCCCTGGCCGTCGGGGTCGGACGCCAGCCCGACCACCGGTGAGTCGAGGGTGACACCTGGCAGGACCTGAGGCACCGAGCCACGGAACTCCGCGTCGCCGAACGTGAACAGGCCGCCGTCGGACCCGACGAGGTAGTAGCCGTTGCCACTCGGCGTCGCCGCAGCATCGATCACCGGACCGTCGAGGGTGAACGCCGACAGGTCACCGTGGTGTGCTGCCGTGCCGAAGGCGGCGACCCGACCTGTGTCGGTGATCAGCCAGTAGCCGTCGCCGTCGGGCATCGCCGCCATGGTGGTGACCTGCTCGCCTGAGCGAAGGAAGCCATGGGCCACGTCGCCAAGGTGGCGAGCCTCGCCGAAGGCATGGATGGTGCCGTCGAACTCGACGAGCCAGTAGCCGTCGGCGGGGTGCAGGACGATCGCGGCGACATCGGCACCTGTGAGCTGGCCCCTCTGGTCAACGCCACCGAAGGCGATCACCTGTCCCGCGGACGTGGCCAGCGCGTAACCGAAGGAGCGTTCGGGCGCCGTCGTCGAGGTCGGCGTCGTCGTCGACGTGAGCGTCGTGGGCGGACTGGCTGTGGTGCTCGTCGTCGTCGTGGTGGTGGTCGACGTGGTGACGGGAGCCGTCGTGGTCGTTGTCAGGGGAGCTGTCGTCGAGGTGGTGGTCGTCGTGGTCGTCGAGACCGGCGTCGTTGCGCAGTCCCGCCTGGCCACCCAGCTTCGGGACCGCGTGTCCGGCGTGGTCAGGAATGAGTGCTTCGTAGTTGTGAACGAAGAAGCCCGCTGCATCCCCGGCGAGCAGACCGACTCCGCCGTCGTTCGAGAACCCCAACTCCACTGTCATGGACCCGGGCACAACGGTCGAGATTCGCTGCACAACGTGGCCCCCGCTGTGGGTCGACAACGCAGCGCTGCAGCCATCTGATCGCCCGATGGTGACCTCGGCCAGTTGTGTGAAGAACGAGCGTGTCGCCGCCAGCGGCGGATCGAGGAACAGTGTCGGCGTCAGCTGGGTGCTGGTGACCAACGACCAGGACGTCGAGGAAGTGGTGGACACGACCACGAGCTGATGCCCTGCTGGCCCGGTCGACCGCCGGACGGTGCAGGAACTCTCGCGATCGCAGTCGAGAAGCTGACCGCTACCGAGACGCGACAGCGTCGGTGCGGATCCATCGGGCACCAACGAGGGGTGGACATCGATCAACGCGAGATGGTTCGCGTTCACGATCTCGATCCTGTAGCCGGTCGAGGTGGACCCGTTCGGCACCGGATCGTCGGTGCGGAGCAAGTTCACGCCAGCTCCGTCCGGAGCGAACGGCAGGTAGGCACGAATGGGGTCTCCGGCGGTCGGAGCAACGCGTTGCTCGGAAGCCGGCATCCACCTTCCGAACGGCAACACGATCTCGGTGTCGACATGGCGCTCATCGAATCCCCAGAGCGCATCGGTGAGTCCGAGACCACCTGGTCCGCCGGCTGCGAGGTCGGGCCGGCCTGCGGGTGGCATCACCACGACCCGCAGTCCGTTGGCATGATGCTCGACGTCGAACCGGCCGTTGGAGTCGGTCGTCGTTTCCACGACCGGTCCGATGCCGACGATGTTCGCGAACATCTGGACCTGTGCACCGACGATGGGCTCGCCGCCAGGATCGACCACCCGGGCGCTGAATGTCGGAAGGACCGGTACGGAGAGCGGGCCATCGATGACCACCGTGGTGCCGCCGGCGATCTGCGGGAGCTCGTGGCGTCGCCCGATCGACGGGCCCTCGACAGTGGCGCCCGACACGATCGGAGCAGCGTGGACAGTGGCTTCGTACCAGCCGTCGCCGAGATCAGTCGCGCCCCAGGCGCCGACGTCGTTCTTCGGGGTGGTCCACACGCTCAACGGTTCGACCACGGTGCCGTCCCGCTCCGACAGCGCCCGGAAACGGACCGTTGCCGGCGGAGTCATCTCGATGCGGATGTCGGACTGTTGCCCGTCGACGATGACGAGGTCCTCGACCTCCCCGTACAGCGGATTCCACCCGGTGAGGCGTTCACTGACCTCGTTGCCGTACTGCTCGTAGGTCGCGACGACCTTCCATTCGCCGGCCGGGACGTCGACCGAGGTGTCGCCGGGGAACAGGCTGGCGATGACGTTGCCGCCGTCGAGCACGCTGACCGTGGCAGGCAGGACCTCACCCGTCGCCTCGTCGATGACCTCGGCCGTCAGGGTGCCGGTGCCGGTGTTCGCGCCGCCGATGCTGCCACCGGCAGCGACGGCGAGACACGCGAGCACAGTTGCGACGAGGTACTGGCGAACCCTCCTGCCAAGGGATCGTCGGTCTCGTCCTCGCCTCACCGGCCTTGCGGTCATCGTCCTCACCACGTTCGTCTCGACGGGGTCGTTCTAGCACGGAGAGTGATGAATCGTCACTCTCCGCTTGTCGACGGGTGGGCTGTCTCGGCTCGCTCGGCGATGGTCAGGAGCTGCTGGCGAAGGCTGTTGGCGTGTCGACCACGGCAGCGATGAAGTGGGTCGGGCCGGCAGGCACCTCGTCGCCTTCGGCGAGGTCCTGCCACTCGGGATGGATGCGGTCGGCGCTGCGGCGGCCGAGGTTGTCGATCCAGTCGTAGCTGTACCAACCCGCTCGCCCGAAGCCCATCTGCACCAGCCAGGGGAACACTTCGGCTGGGGGAGCGGCGATGTCGATCGACCGGGTGGCGATCATCTGGGCGTCGGGCACCAGGCTGTCGCCGGCGAGCGGCCCCTCGACCTCGTCGTCGGTGGCGCCCCAGCGTTCGAGGAACACGAGATGCGACTCAGCCGAGTTCGCCGGCGAGCGTGACGTAGTCGTCGATGCGGCCACGGATCACGTCGAGGCCGGCGGTCCAGAACGCGACGTCACGCACGTCGAGGTCGAACCGCTCGCCGAGTTCCGCAGCCGGGGCCAGGCCCGTGGACGACAGCAGGTCGTCGTAGGCGCCACGGAAGCGGTCGGGGTCCTCGACGAACTTCGCGTACAGGCCGACGCCGAACAGGAGGCCGAACGTGTAGGGCCAGTTGTAGAAGACGCTGCCGTAGTAGTGCGGCTTGGCCGCCCACATCCACGGGTGTCGAAGGTCGGGGTCGAGGCCATCGCCGTAGGTGGCTTCTTGGGCGTCGGCCATCATCTGGCAGAGCTCGGGCACGGCGATGGTCGACGAGCGACGGCGCTCGAACACCGCGGACTCGAACAGGAACCGGCTGTGGATGTCGACGACGACCTGCGCCGCACCCGAGAGGTCGATGTCGAGCAGCGCCAGTCGCTGTCCGCCGTCGACGGATGCCAGACCGTGCTGGACCATCAGCGTCTCGCAGAAGATCGACGCCGTCTCGGCGAGTGTCGACGGCGTGCCCCGCTGGATCGGCGTCCGATGGCCCAACTGGACGTTGTGATAGGCGTGGCCGAGTTCGTGAGCGAGGGTCATCACGCCGTCGGCGCTGCCGTCGAAGTTGAGCAGCACACGGCTGTCGCCGTCGCCCATCGGCATGCAGAACGCGCCGCCCCGCTTGCCGGCGCGAGGTTCGACGTCGATCCAGTTGCCGTCGACGGCGCGTTCAGCGAGGCCGCGCAGCGCAGGGGAGTACGAGCCGAACGCCTCGCGGACCGACTCGACCACGCCCGACCAGTCGACCGGGGCCGAGTCGCCGACCGGTGCGAACAGGTCGTGGAAGGGCAGGCCGTTCGAGTGGCCGAGCAGCTCGGCCTTCGCCCGGAGGTACCGACGGAAGTCGGGGAACGACTCGACGACGGCGGTCTGCAGCGCCTCGAGCGTCGGCTCGTCGACGGCCTGGCCGAATCGCTGTGCTGCCAGAACCGACGGCCAGCCACGCCGCAGCGCCAGCTCCTGCTGTTCACCCTTGATGGCGTTGAGCGCTGCAGCGATCGGTGTGGCGTTCGCTTCCCAAGCAGCGAGCTCGGCCTCGTAGGCGGCGGTGCGGACGGCGGCGTCGGGGTCGGTCGCCATGCCGCGCACGGCGAAGATCGGGGTCGAAGCGGTGCCGGTGGGCAGATCGACGTCGACGACCATGCCGGAGGTGACGTCGCTGTACAGGCGATACCAGGCTGACGATCCGGTGACCGACAGCAGCGCAGCGAGCTCTTCCTCGGACTCCGACATCTGGTGCTCGGCGCGGCCGAAGCCCTTGCGCAGCGGCCACTCGTGGGCAGCCGCAGCCTCGCTCGACGACATCAGCTGGTCGAGATCGAGCGACGTGGTCCACGCATCGAGGCGGGTCGTCAGGTTGGTCAGCTCGACGGTCTGGCGTTCGAGGCGGGACATCGCCGCCTGGGCGAGGGCATCGGAGGCGTCGGTGCTCACGAACGCGTTGAGGTAGGCCCGCAGCGTCGACAGTTGG
>JAHDHM010000312.1 GCA_020631315.1 Acidimicrobiales bacterium | reverse complement strand
GGCGCAGGACGACGGCGTCACGGCGGATCGAGATCACCACGCCACGCTGACCACTGCCGTTGTGGTGGACCTCGAGCCCGGGCGTACCGATGATCTCGGGATGTCGCGACGGATGTCGTCGACGAGCCCCCTCGATGTCGCCGTGCAGGATGCCGGGCTGCGCCCAGGCCGGTGGTCGCGTGTCGGTGCGGTGCATCAGCAGCGAGACGGTACCGAAGCCTGAATTCCTGTGGGGGTTGGTCCGATATGGACTGAGAGTGTCGGAGTGTGCACATACAGCGCACGACCGTCACGCACAGAACTGAACCGTCCACGCAGAGTGTGATCGAGGCCGCCGACTCGGCCACCCTCCGCTGGCGAACACACGACTGGTGTCAGCACCCACGCCGACACCGACGACCCGGGAACCTCCATGCGCGACGCTCGCCAGCAACTCCGACATCGCCGTCGACTGATCCGCCTCGCGCTCGCCATCACCTCGCTCGGCGCGTGCGCCATCCTGGCCATCACCACCCAGACGTCCGGCGCCAACGGTGCCGGTTCGCTCCATGCCGACGTCCCACGCGACGACACGCCGATCGCGACCGACGGCCGGGCCTATGCGGGCGCCCAGGTCGGCGACCGCATCATCGTCGGTGGTGACTTCACGATGGTCGAACCGTCGGCCGGCGAGACCGCGATCAACCAGCCATATCTGTACGTGTTCGATGTCGACACCGGCGAGCTGGACCCGAACCAGTTCACCTTCGACGATCGCGTCAACGTCGTCATCCCCGCAGACGAACCCGACCACGTCTTCGTCGGCGGCAAGTTCAACACCGTCAACGGCGAGACCAAGCGGAAGCTCGCCAAGCTCGACCTGTCGACCGGCACGGTCGTCACCGGCTTCACCGCCCAGACCGACGGTGCCGTCACCGACCTCGCCCTGGCCGACGGTGCCCTGTACGCGACCGGCGGCTTCACGGCTGTCAATGCGACGCCCGCCGTCGGTGTCGCCGCCGTCGACCCGACGACCGGTGCGACCGACGCCACCTTCGACCTGCCGATCACCGAGTACATCGGTCAGGTGTCGGGGACCATCGGTCAGCGCATCGCCCTGACCCCGGACGGCTCGACCCTCGTCGTGATGCACCGCGGCAAGTACGTCGACGGTGTCGAGCGCCGCGGCGTCGCCATGATCGACCTGACGACCACGCCGGCCTCGCTGTCGCCGTGGCACACCGCCTTCTGGGAGAACACCTCGGTCGTGTCGATCGTCGACGGTGAGATCTCGCCGGACGGCAGCTACTTCGTGGTCGTCGGCGGCTGGGGCGACAGCCCGCAGTGGCGTGACACCGCAATCGCCTTCCCCGTCGCCGGTGGCGAAGACACCGAGACGCTGTGGGTGACGCGGAACCACGACTCGACGTTCGCCGTCGGCATCGACGACAACGCCGTCTACATCGGCGGCCACTTCTGCTGGACCGAGGGTCCGGACACGCCCGAGCCGTGGGGCAGCCCGCCGCCGACGGGCAAGTGCCCCAACAAGCAACGGCGCGACCCGACGTCGGTGTACCGCGACACGTTCGCCGCCCTGGACCCCGTCACCGGCAAGGCCATCGAGTACGCCCCGTACACCGACGCCTGGAACGGCATCCGCAGCATCGAGGTCGTGCCGCGCGGCCTGCTGGTCGGCGGTGACCAGACGTGGACCCACGAGGTGCGCACGGGCCGCTCGGCGTTCTTCGACCAGCTCGACGCTCGGGAGAACCACGCGCTCGACGGCACCGCCTCACAGTCGTCGACCGGCAGCGGTGACGCCGAACTCGCCGTCGACGGTCTCCGCGAAGGCCAGTGGTTCACCGGCACCATCACCGCCACCGCGTCCGAAGCGCAGCCCTGGTGGCAGGTCGAGCTGACCGAGAGCGTCGACGTGTCCACCGTCGAGCTGTGGAACCGCACCGACTGCTGCGAGGACCGCCTGAGCGACGTGTGGGTCTTCGTCAGCGATACCCCGCTCGCCTCGGCCGACCCGAACGTGCTCGCCGCCGACCCGAACGTCGAGCACGAGTTCATCGCCGGCCAGCTCGGCCGCCAGACCATCGTCACCTTCGGCTCGACAGCCAGGTACGTGCGCGTCCAGCTCGACGGCACGAACATCCTCAGCCTCGCCGAGGTGCAGGTCTACGCCGGCGACGTCAGCCCACCCTCGGCCACCATCGACGAGCCAGCCGACAACGCGGTCGTGACGCTGCCGACCACGATCTCGGGCACCGCGTCGGACGACACGGGCGTCTCGGAGGTCGAAGCACAGGTGCGCAACCGCGACACCGGCGACTGGCTGCGCAGCGACGGCACCTGGGGTGCATGGGAGCTCCTGCACGCCGACGTCGACACGCCCGGCGCGGCGAACGTGAACTGGACCCTCGACATCGACGCTGCCCCCGCAGCTCGGTTCAAGGTCTCGGTCCGCGCCGTCGACAACGCCGGCAACAGCCACGGCTGGGTCGACAGCCGGTTCGAGGTCGGCACCGATGACGTGGTGGCCCCGAACGTGGCGATCACCGACCCGGTCCAGGACAGCACCGTCGCCGGTGCCGGCTTCTCGGCGTCCGGTGACGCCGACGACGCCTTCGGTGTCGCTGCGGTGAAGATCTCGATCCGCGACCGTGACACCGGCCAGTGGCTGCAGGCCGACGGCACGTTCGGTGCGTGGGTCCAGCACGACGCCGTGCTCGACACGCCGAACGGCACCACGACCGGCTGGACGTTCGACGCCGACCTGCCCGCCGGGTGCCGATGCCGGATCTACGCCGCGGCGATCGACACGTCGGGCAACACCTCCGACACGATCGACGTCCGCTTCTTCACCGACTGACGTGCCGGCCGCGTCCCGGCGGTGTAGTCGTCCTCAGCCGGGCAGCTGCCCGTACACGTGGGTGAGCGGGACCTTCACGATCAGCCGGCGGTCAGCGACCATCGCCCGGCGGTACTCGTCCCAGTCGTCGTGGTCACCGGCCACGGCCTGGAAGTAGCGCACGAGCATGTCGCACACCTCGTCGTCGGGCGAGCCAGCCGTCGCCGACAGCTGGGCCTCGGCCTCGACCACGACGTAGCGCCAGAAGTCGTCCGAGGTGACGTGCACCGCGCAGCGGGGATCTCGCCGGAGGTTGTGGGTCTTGGCCCGGGTCTCGGTGACCGAGATCCACAGCTCACCGTCGATCAGCGCGTAGGCGATGTTCGACGGCTGCGGGTGGCCGTTCTTGCGCAGGGCGATCAGGATGCCCTGTGTCCGCTCTCCGAGGAACGCTGCCGCTGCGTCGAGGTCGAGGCTCATCGTTCGCTCCTCATCGGGCTGCGATCGCCGCGGCGACGGCGAGGACCTGGCGGGCGTTGTCGACGTGGAGGTTCTCGATCATCCGACCGTCGACCGTGACGACACCGCGACCGTCACGCTCGGCTTCCTCGAAGGCCTCGATCACTCGGTTGGCGTGGTCGATCTCGTCGGCCGACGGACTCCAGATGTCGTTGCACGGCTCGAGCTGCGACGGATGGATCAACGTCTTGCCGTCGAAGCCCATCTCGAAGCCCTGCTGGGCCTCCTCGGCGAAGCCATCGGGGTTCCGGACGTCGTTGTAGACGCCGTCGAGGGCCATGATCCCGTGGCGACGGGCAGCGAGCAGCGCCATCGCGAGATGGGGGAGCAGCGGCGCACGACCGGGCACCAGCTGGGCCCGGAGTTCCTTGGCCATGTCGTTGGTGCCCATGACGAGCACCTCGACCCGCGGGTGGGCGGCGATCGCGTCGGCGTGCATCATCCCGTCGGGGGTCTCGATCATCGCCCAGATCATCGTGGAGCTCGGCGCACCGGCCTTGTCCAGGCGCTCGGCGACGCCGTCGACGTGGCCGACGCTCGACACCTTCGGGATCACGACGGCCGACGGTGCCGCGGCAGCCGCGGCGACGAGATCGTCCTCGCCCCACGGCGTGTCGAGGCCGTTGCAGCGGATGGTCAGCTCACGGTGCCCGTAGAGACCCGACGTGACCGCGGAACAGGCCTGCTCGCGGGCCAACTCCTTCGAGTCGGGCGCCACGGCGTCTTCGAGGTCGAAGATGACGGCATCGCAGTCGAGCGACTGGGCCTTCTCGAGCGCCCGGGCGTTGGCCGCCGGCATGTAGAGGACGGAACGACGAACCTGCATCACTGTGCTCCTTCTGCCTCGGCCGCAGACCCGGCCATCGCTGCGTCGAGATCGCCGTACAGCTCGGCGAGCTCGGGGTCACGGGCGGCGAGCTGCTTGGCCAGACCGACGACGACGTGGCACTGCTTCACCGACGCATCGTCCTCCATCTTGCCGTCGAGCATGATCGCCCCGGTGCCGTCACCCATGGCGGCGATGACACGAGTGGCGTGCTCGACCTCCTCGACGGCCGGTGAGAACACACGGCGGGCGATGTCGATCTGCACCGGGTGGAGGCTCCAGGCGCCGACGCAGCCGAGCAGGTAGGCGTTGCGGAACTGGTCCTCGCAGGC
>JAHDHM010000311.1 GCA_020631315.1 Acidimicrobiales bacterium | reverse complement strand
GAGGGCAACGACTACCTCCGAGCACGAGCACTCCACGCACAGGCCGAGGCGCTGCGGGTACAAGGTCGAGGCCGCAGCTCGCGCCGCGCAGCGGAGGAGAGCGACCGTCTGCTGACGGCCCTCGGCGTCGTCCAGCTCCCGTACATCCCACTTCCCACGTAGTCTCGGCGACGCATGGGGGAGCGACAGAGCCAGGGGGAACGACACAGCCCGGGGGAACGACACAGCATGGGCCGACCACGATGAGCCCGAGTCTCACCGACGACCGTCGTCGCTGGCTTCGTGTCGACGCGGCGAGCCACGCCGCTCCGGTGCGCCAGATCGTCTCGCCGCCGGGCGCCTCTTGGTACGTGACCGTCGGCAGTGACAAGCGGGTGCGCACCTGGGACGCCCGGACGGGTCATCTGTCGCAGACCCTGGTCGGTTCGATCGGCCCGGGAGGCGACGGGCACGTCCGCCGGGCTGCCGTCATCGACAGCGACCATGGCGCGGGCCTGGCGACCATCGTGCAGCGCGTCGACCCCGAGACCTCGGTGCCTGTCAGGGTGCTTCGGCTCCACGTCGGCGTCGGTGAGGTGCCGCAGTGGCAGCTGCTGGGGTCGTTGGCCTGGGACGGAGATCTCAACGACGCCGTGTTCACCTCCGACGGCGAACACCTGGTCGCGGCAGTCGGCAACGAACTCCAGCTGCACCGTCTCGGCGATCTCGTCGACGCGATCCGCGCTGCGGACGGCGGCGCGCTCGGCACACCCGCTGCGCCCCTCGCGACCCACCGACTCCGCAGCGGATCGATGTTCGCGATCGGTCTTCCTCGCACCGACGGGAAGACTCGGGTCGCGGTCGCGGTCTGGGAGGGACACCGCGGCGCCGGACTGCCCGAGGTCGTCGCCGTCGACACCGGAACAAGCCCAGGGTTCCGTCGAATCCAGTCGGGGGAGCTGCCGTCAGGATTCCGGCCCGACAGGATGGCAGCGTCCGAGTTCCATCTCGCGGTGGCGCCGGCGGACGGTGGGGCGGTGCGGGTGTACGACCACGACCTCGAGCCGATCGCCGAGGTCGCTGGTGCGGGAGGCGGCGTCCCTGGTGAACTGGCGTTCTCCGACGACGGATCGCTACTCGTGGTCGGTTCGAAACGTCGCTCGGGCGCTGACGTGACCGTGCACGAGACGGTGGAGGGCTTCCCTCTCGTCGGACGCCGCCGCTACGACATCTCGGCACCGGCCGTCGCCATCGTCGGCGGCGAGGTCGTGAGCGCAGGCGGTTCGAAGTTCTCGCTCGACCAGTGGTACCCGCGCACCATGCGGTGGGACGGATCGGAGCTGCGCACCACTTCATCCGGAAGCACCGTCCATGCCGTTGCCGCCGGCGCGAACCGGGTCGCGCTGGCACACCCGCTCCCACCGTCTGACTCCGGTGGCCCCGCGACAGGTGACACCAGGGACACGCTGCCGGAGACGGTCGCCCACGGATTCCGCCGGCTCGTCGATCTCCGGCGCCGCGAGGTCGAGGCCGTCGACGGCCGCCCCACGGAGCTTCTCGGGTCCCTGCCGCACCAGCTGGACGGCCACTCGCTGCGGATCGACGTGCCCTCGGCCAGCCTGCGGTATGACGGCTGGCCGATCCAGCCGCTGCAGGGCTGGGACTTCGCCGAGAGCTTCGGTTTCCTGCCCACCGGCCACGTGGTGTTCGGAGGGCGCTCGGGCGTCGTCCAGGTCTTCGACATGGAGCGCTGGACGGGTCACGTCCTCGTGGGGCACACCGACATGGTGCTCGCGCTCGCCGCCGATGACCGGTGGCTCGTGACCGCAGGCATGGACCAGGTCGTCCGGCTCTGGGATCTCCGACACGTGACCGCAGTCGACGGCACGGGGGAGCTGTCGGAGCTCTCACCGGAACTGAACGTCTACGTGACCGACGACGACGAGTGGGTCATGTGGAGCCCCAGCGGGTACTACGACTCCAGCCCGGGCGGCGACGGGATCATCGGGTTCCATCTCAACCAGGGCGAGGGAAGGCCGGCGGAGGTCGTCGCCGCTGACCGGTTCGCACGGCAGCTCTACCGGCCGGATGTGATCACCGAGATCCTGCGCACCGGCAGCGAGCAACGGGCGCTCGACCGTCTCGGTCTCGACGAGGTCGACGTCGCCGGGCTGCAGCTGCCGCCGCGTCTGCGTCTGATCGGCGAGCCCGAACGCTGGGTGTCGGGTTACACCGAGACGCTGGAGTTCGACGTCGAGGAGGGTTCGTCACCGACGACCCGGGTCTGGTTGCTACAGGACGGTGCGCCGGTCTGGGAGTCGACGGCTACTGCAGACGGCGGCACCACGACTCGCCACCGCATCGACGGGCTGCGGCTCGTTCCGGGGCCCAACCGTTTCAAGATCCTTGCTCGCAACGACGGAGCGAAGTCGACTGCGGTCGACGTGGTGATCGAGGCGCCCCACGTCGCCCCAGAGCCGTTCATGGACTCAGCCGAGCCGCGGATGGGCAGCGGTGATCCGTTCGCCGAGCCGATGATGGACGTCGACGACCCGTCGACCATCGATGTACCCGAGCCACGGCGCCTCCCGGCGCCGACCTCGTTCACGTCGAGTCTCCGAGTCGAGATTCCCCCCGATCGTGGCGGGAGCATCGACATCCGAGCATCCCGACACGGCGTCGAGCACCACTCGGTGGTGCATCGGCCGCAAGGCGTCACCGTCCAGGTCACCCTGCCGGTCGTCGGCGGTTCGAACCGACTCGACGTCGATGCGCACGACGGCGACTGGTTCGAGCAGTTCTCTGCCAACTCTCTGGTGGACGTGCGCGAGGGTGCGCTGCCGCCACCCGGTGGACCGTCGAAGCACACCGACGGTCCGGCGCCGTCCTCCTCGTCGACAGCTCCCGACGGGACTGTGCCGAGTGGCGAGTTCACGCCTCCGGAACCGACCGATCGTCACCTGTTCATCGTGTCGGTCGGTGTCTCACGACACGCTCAGCCAAACGACAGCTTGAAGGACCTGCGTTTCGCACACGCCGACGCCCGCAGCGTCGCCAGTCGGTTCGCCGGTGCAGAAGGCCGTCTGTTCGGCCAGGTCTGGCAACGTGTGCTCGCTGACGAACATGCCACCCGGGACGGGGTCAGGACGGCACTCTCCGAACTACGCGACGCGGTCGCCGACCGAGCCAGCTGGAAACGTGAGCACAACAAGCACGCTCGCGACCTCACCATCTTCTTCTTCTCCGGCCATGGCGCCACGTACACACCGTCGTCGACCGAGCACGAGCTGTACCTCGTGACGCACGACGTCGACCCGGACGACATCTCCGGCACCGCCCTCACCGTGCCGGAGGTGGGCGAGACCTTGGCAGCGCTGCCCACGGACACCGTCGTCCTCGTCGACGCGTGCAGAGCGGGACGAGCCGGCCGCGACCTGATGCGCCGCCTGGACGAACGCGAGCTCGGGAAACGCCTCCACGAGATCGCCGAGACGAACCAGGCCGTGTTCGCCTCGGCTCGCTATCACCAGATCTCGCGGGAGTACGAACTCCGTCGAGGCGGCACCCTACGGGGCCACGGGCTCTTCACCCATGCGCTGCTCGACGAGCTGGCGGCGAGCGGAGGACGCGACATCGCCATCGGCGAACTCACCACCGCCGTGCAGCGGACCATGGACCGCTGGACCGGCGCCTGGCCCACCCACAAACAACAGCAGCCGTCGTATCGCACCTACGGCGACTTCCCGCTGGTGAACATCTACTCGTGAGCCACACGGCTCGCACCATCGATCTCAACGTGCAGAGGAGCACCCCATGACCGACGCCAACTTCGCAGTGATCACGCTGACGAACACCACCTCGATGACGCTCGACGTCAGCGTGTCGGTCGGCGGGTCCGACTACTTCGTCGTGAGCCTGGCCCCAGGGCAGGCCACCAGCCAGCTCTCACCGACCGGTGCCTCATGGACCCTGGCCGAGGCCGGCACGAGCGCGCCGTCCGAGGGTCCGGGTGGGCTCGTCGCACCCGATGACGACGGCAAGCCGATCGACATGCGCTGACGGTGCTGGTCCTCGTCAGTCACTGACGAGTGGCCCGTCGCCGACGAGGGTGTCGAGGATCCGGGCCCGCAGCTCGTTGATCCCGACACCCTTGTGGGCTGACACCCACGACACACCGGACGTCACACCGAGCTTGCCGAACACGTCCTTCTTACGGGCCTGGCGCTTCGACGCCTTCACCTTGTCGTGCTTGGTGGCCACGTAGAGGATCGGCACACCGATGTGGTGCAGCCAGGCCTGCGTCTCGAGATCGAGCTTGGTCGGGCCGACCTCGCCGTCGATCAGCATCAGCACCGCGACCAACGCCTCGCGTTCGGTCAAGTAGCGCTCGATCATGTGCCGCCACCGCTGCCGCTCGTTCGGCGACACCTTGGCGAACCCGTAGCCGGGCAAGTCCACGAGCCACACGCCCCGGTGGTTCTGGAACTCGAAGACGTTCAGCAGCTTGGTGGCACCGGGCTTCTTGGAGGTGCGCGC
>JAHDHM010000310.1 GCA_020631315.1 Acidimicrobiales bacterium | reverse complement strand
GCGCGAGCGAGGCGCCGGTCGTCCGACCAAGCGTGACCGTCGCCAGATGAACCGGTTCACCGGACGTTCCTGACCCCGCGTCCGACGCCACTGCGGCTCAAGTCGCGGTGCTCGCGATGTCGATACCGTCTTCATGGCGGCAACCATCCTGAACCCCGGCGACCCTCGCGCGGTCACCGTCGACCTCAGCTCGCGTCGACTCCAGATCCTCCACCACGGTGTCCGGCTGCGCCGGTTCGGCACGATCAAGTCGCTTCCCGACCGCTACGTCGAGCTCGTCCGACAGGTGCGAGGGATGCAGGGTGGGCGCTTCACGATCCGTGACGCCGACCTGCAGATGATCTCTGCGTCGACGGGTGTCCCCGTCGGTTGGCTCGACGACGAGATCCGTCGGGCCATGGAGGCTGCCGGCTGGTCGGTGCCCGGTGTCGGCCTCGCCACGACGTCGGGTCTCGTGTTGGCTGCCGGCCTCGGGATCTCGTCGCGTGGCTTGGTCACCGGTGGCGACACGATGACGATGGGCGGCGGCGACACCGCCGTCGCATCGGCGTCGGCAGCCTCGAACCTCGTCGTCGAGATCGGCTCCGAGGTGCAGGTCTCGGAATCCGGTCTGGCCGTCGTGACCACCGACGTCGGCGCGCTGCCCACCCTGGACACCGCCGCGGCCACGCAGGCAGTTACGGCGTTGGCCACGCAGGCAGGCACGGCCTCGAGCTCCACGTCCGTCGATCTCGGCGGCGAGACCGCCTCGGAGGCCGTGACGTCGGTCGACGCGACCACCACCGCGACGGCGGCGGCCCCTGAGATCTCTGCCTCGGAGGCGACCTTGACCCAGTCAGCGACCGCAGTCGTGGAGACGGCACGGCCGCGCCACGAGACCGTGGGCGCCGAGGCCATGACCCTCATCTCCTACGACATCGAGACCCTGCTGCCGGGCTGGACCATCGACTTCCAGCCCGGACGTACCGGCCTGCTCGGTTTCGCCTACTTCGAGGAGCGACGGATCGAGGTGTACGTCCGCGACAGCCACTCGGCTTGGGACGTCGCCTCGACCCTGGCCCACGAACTCGGTCACGCCGTCGATGTCAGCATCCTCGACGACGCAGCACGCTGGGACTGGATGAACCAACGCGGCATCGACGCCGACTGGTGGCCCGCCCCTGGTGTGGCCGACTACTCGTCGGGCGCCGGCGACTTCGCCGAGGCATTCGCCGTCTGGCAGGTCGGTGGCTCCACCCACTCCCGCGTGGCCGGAGCGGTGACCGACGCCGATCTCCAGCTGCTGCAGCGCCTCGCCGGCTGACCGACGGCGGAACTTCTGACGGTTCGGTGAACGCCGAGCCAGCGTCATGTGATCGGCGTCCGACGGTGGCACCGTGTGGTGATGGACCTGCGCGACCTGCTCTCGTCGCCCGCTGCCCGCGGCCTCCTCGGAGGTGCCGTGGCGATCGGCGTGTTGGCGATCGTGGCCCCCGAGATCTTCACCGGCACGTTCTCCGACGCCAGGACACTCGGCCTCGTCGTCGGGCTGATCGCCGTCCTCGTCGCCTGGATCTACGTCACGTCGAGAGTGCTCGAAGGTCATGGCGCCCAGCCGGCGGTGACGTGGCTGCCGGTGCTCGTGATCGGTGGTGCGCTGCTGTGGCCCTACCTGCGTCCGGCGACCGAGGTCGACGAGGCGTTCCCTCCGGTGAGTGCAGCTGTGACGACGACAGCGCCAGCCACGACGACGGCCGTGACCACCACCGTCCCCACGACGGTGCCGCCCACGACCCTCGCCGACGACGCGGTGGGCGACACGTCTGCGACCGCTGCGGCCCCGACGACGGCAGCGCCCACCACGACGGTCGCGCCGGCGACGGTGCCACCGTCGACGGAGGCGCCTCGCACCGAACCCGTCGAACTGCGTCGCGCCTCGTTCCAGGGACTCACCGGCCACCGCGGTGACGGCGAAGCGGCCGTGTACCTGCTGACGGACGACTCGATCCTCCTGCGCTTCGAGGAGGTCGACATCGGATCCGGCCCCGACTTGGAGGTCTACCTCGTGCCGGGCGAGGACCGACGAGACCTCGCCGGCGGCATCCGGGTCGCACAACTGACCGCCGAGCGCGGGAACCAGAACTACACACCGCCACCCGAGGTCGATCTGACCACGGGGACATGGACCGTGTTGGTCTGGTGTGAGACCTTCGACGTCGAGGTCGCCAACGCCACCCTTGTCTGAAGCGGCGAACGCCACCCTCGCCTGAAACGACTCGCCGTTGCCGCCGTCGAAGGGCGGCGACCAATCAGTTGCGGCTGGGGGTCTCGACCGTGGCGTCGCCGGTGTCGGCGCCGTGGTCGGCTGTACCGTTGGCAGCCGCGCCGTTGCCGCTCGCGTGCCCGGCCCCGTTCGACCCAGTGCCGTTCGAGACGGTGCCGTTCGAGACGGTGCCGTTCGCGCCGGTGTCGGCGGCTGTCGCAGTGCCGGTGTCGGCGGCTGTCGCAGTGTTGGTGTCGGCGGTCTCGGCATCGCCGTCGCCTGACGAGGGGCGCAGGCCCTTGATGACACGAGACAGGATCGACTCGACGGTCTGCAAGATGATGATCAGGTCGAAGGTGACCGACCAGTTCTCGACGTAGTGCAGGTCGAGACGCTTGTAGGCCGAGAAGTCCGGGTTGTCGCGGGCTTCGACCTGCCAGAGACCGGTGATGCCGGGACGCACCAGGTTGCGGGCGTGGAGCTCGGGGTCGAACTGGGCGGCCTCGCTCGGCAGCGCAGGGCGGGGGCCGACGAGGCTCATGTCGCCCCGCAGCACGTTCCACAGCTGCGGCAGCTCGTTCAGGGACGTGACGTCCATGAAGCGACCGATCCTGGTGAACCGGGGGTCGTGGTCCATCTTGAACAGCGGGCCGCTGCGCTCGTTCTGCTGTTTGCGCAGTTCGGCGAGCCGGGCTTCGGCGTCGACGACCATGGTGCGGACCTTGATCATGTCGAACGGTTCACCGTTGCGGCCGACCCGTCGCTGGCGGAAGAACGCCGGACCACGGTCCGAGAACTTCACGCCCACCGACAGCACGAAGATGATCGGTGCGGCGACGATCAGGCCGATGAGCGACAGCACGATGTCGATGGCCCGCTTGAGTGCCAGCTGCCACCACGACAGGGTCAGCTGCTCGAGGTAGATCATCGGCTCGTGGGCCAACGGCTGGGCCCGGAGGCGGCGGCTGGCGATGCCCTGGAGGCCCGAGGTCAGCTGGATGTGCACGCCGACGGACAGCAGCTCACGCACGAGACGGTTGAGCGATGCGGTGTCGACGTCGGTGGTGGCGATGATGACGCCCGAGACCGGATGGGTCGTGACGTAGGAGATACAGTCGCTGAACCGACCCTGGTAGAGGTGGCCGAGGCCGTTGCGTTCGGCGTCGTTGGCGTTGCCGTAGACGGCGGCGACCTCGAGGCCGATCTCGGTGTGGGTCGACAGCAGCTCGTTCAGGCGGCGGGCTTCGTCGTTGGTGCCGATGACCACGACGGCCCGACGATGCTCGCCGGCTTCACGTCGTGAGGTGAGCCAGGCTCGGTAGCTCGAGCGGCCGATGATGAGGAAGATCACCGACAGCACGGCGCCGAGGGCGGCTTCCTTTGCAGCGACCTCGGTGTCGAAGATCTCCGCACCGAGACCGGCGCCGAGGCCGAGCAGGACCGAGGTGCGGAACACGCGGGTCATCTCGACGGCACGGATCGACGACACCCTGGCGAGGTAGAGCTCTTGGGTGGCGAGGAGGAGCAGGCCGGCGCCGGTGATCAGCATCGTGATCACGGCACCTTCGGTGCTGGAGCGGCTGGCGGCGGGGATGCGCTGATAGAAGACGAGCGCGATCGACCAGGCCAGGAAGATGGCTTCGGTGTCGATGAAGACCAGGACCCAACGCAGCCACAGCGAGCCGGCAGGGCGTTTCGCATTGGAGAGCGCGCCGGGGCGAAGCGGGGTCATCGGTGTCACGTTAGTGGGGTTCATGGTGAGAGATCTGGACCGGGATCAGCTCGGCCGCATCGGTCCTCCATCGGCATCCACGAGCGCGACGATGAGGACTGAGTGATCATTCACCAGCGACGCCGGCGAGGGGCGTCGCGCCGACATCTGTCCCGATGTGACGAGCGCTCAGCCGTCGCTGAGGCGGATGGCGTCCCGTCCGGCGCCCGAGTCGCCGGCGTCGTCGTGGGGGAGCGAGCCGCGTGCCGCTCTGACGTAGGCGTAGGGGGTCTCGAAACCGAAGTTCGACACCCTCGACGTGTAGACGTCGGCGTAGCGCTCGACCTGGCGGGCGAACAGGCTCTTGTCGTTGCCGGCACGCATCAGCGGGCCCCATTCGGAGTTGCCGAGACCGGCGGCGGCTCGGGCGAGCGGGCCGATGCGGTCGTCGAGTTCGCGTCCGCGGGTCGAGACCTCGTCGAGCTGCCGTGAGAGTCTCGCTTCGATGCTGCGGTCGCCTCGGGCTCGGCGTCGTGCGAGTCGCAGATGCGCCGCCGTGCGTTCG
>JAHDHM010000309.1 GCA_020631315.1 Acidimicrobiales bacterium | reverse complement strand
TCAGCGAGCTCCGAGGCCGGTGACCATGTCCTGCCGCCTTGTGGCGACAATCGCGCCATCGGAGCACCTGGGGGGTCGACAGTGACGCTGTTCGTCGACACCTCGGCACTCGTGAAGAGGTACGTCAGCGAAGAGGGTCGCGATCTGGTGATCGCCGAGATGGCGGCCGATCCGGTGTGGTGTGCCTCGGCGATCGCACGGACCGAGACGCAGCTCGTCCTCCACCGGATCTCGATGAGCCAGGCCGAACAGTCACGCCTGTGGTCTCGCTTCCGTGACGACTGGGATGCCGTGGCCGTGGTGCCGGTCGACGACCGCCTGCTCGTGCGGGCGACCGAGCTGGGGGCACGGTTCGCGCTCACGACCACCGACGCGATCCACCTCGCTGCCGCCGACCGACTCCCCCGCCCGGTCCGCTACCTCACGTTCGACTCACACCAGATCCCCGGCGCCCTCGCACTGGGGTTCGACGTCGTCTCGCCCGAGACCATCGACCCGCTCTGACGGCCGATCAGAGCCATCCCGAACGGCTCACGAAATCCGACATCCACTCGTCGACCGCAGTCACCTCGTGCTGCCAACCAATGAAGCACGCGTCGCAGCCGCAATCGGGGAAACGGATGGCAGGCGTCGGCTCATCCTCCACCGAGACGATCACCCCTGGTATCGACTTCACGTCGTAGCGCACCAACGTCAACGCCTGAGCATCAGCAACCGGGAACAAGCAAACGGCACTCACGAAGGAGCCGTGATGCTGAGGATGCTGCCACTGGTGTTCGCCCACCACCGCAGCCTCGACGCGATGGAGGCCGACCAGTGCATCGACCCACGCTTCGCAGCGCGCCTCGATCACGAGCCACTTCTCAACTCCCGTGATGCGCGAATAGGCCTCCCCTGGAATGTCCTCGTCGTCCCAGACGCTCGGCCAGGGACTCCCACGGCGCTCGACGCCTTCACTCGTTCGTTCGAACTCGAGCTCCACTCGGGTCATCAGCTCGGCCATCGTCACCACCAGGCCATGGTGACCGGCCGCAGCCCGAGAATGCAGTCGATTTCGACGATCGAGTGATCGACCGCATCGTCGGCCAGACTGGGCACAGCGCCGAGCTGAGGGGAACGCGATGACGCTGCACTGGAAGGGCACGGGGGTCGAGGTCCACAAGATCGTCGTCGGGCCCTACGAGAACAACGTGTTCACGATCCGCTGCACCGAGACCGGCGACGCCGTGCTGATCGACGCAGCGAACGAGCACGAGAAGCTGCTCGAGCTGTGCCAGACCCTCGGTGTGCGCACCGTGGTCGAGACGCACGGCCACTGGGATCACATCCAGGCGATCCCGCAGATCCGCGACGCGGGCTACGAGGTCGGCATCGTGGCCGAGGACGCCGAGATGCTCCCGAGCTACGACTACCTGCTCGAGGACGAGTCCGTCATCGAGATCGGCCGGCTCCGCATCCACACGATCCACAACCCGGGCCACACGCCAGGGTCGATGAGCTTCCGCGTGGAGGGCACACCGCTGCTGTTCACCGGCGACACCCTCTTCCCCGGCGGACCGGGCAACACCTTCGGCAACGCCGACGACTTCGTCACCATCATCCAGAGCATCGAGGACCGCATGTTCTCGAAGTTCGACGCCGACACGATCGTGTTGCCGGGCCACGGACTCGACACGACGATCGGCACCGAGCGGCCGCACCTGCAGGAGTGGGTCGACCGTGGATGGTGACGGGAGCGTTCCGCGGAACGCTGACGTAGCGTCGTCGAAGCCGCAGCCGCTTCCCGACGGAGCGACCGTCCTTCCCGCCGACGAGCGGCCGTTCGACCACACCCCGGTCGACACCGCCGACCTGCCCGCGACCCCGACCCGCGACCGCAACATCGGGGCGACCGCTTGGCGCCAGGCGCCCGAACGTCTACTGACGCTCGGCGACGATCTCGAGGTCGGCGAGGCCGCGTACAAGCGCCAGCTCCACGGCTGGTTCCTCTGGCGCGCCGGTCCGGCACGGGGCCCGGCCCGCTACATGGCGATCGCAATGGACGACCTCGACCGGTCCGTCGAGTTCGAGCTCTTCGGCGACAAGAGCGGCCACGGCATCGGTCCGTCCGGCGCCACCCACGAACGATTCCGCACGTGGAAGGAAGACATCCGCGACAACGCTCGCTGACAGCTCCGCAGGCACGCCGAATTACTCCTATCCGCGTAGTGCTAATGCGGGGGTCGGGAAATACACTCACGTCCGTGACGCCCCTGTTCGAGATCTCCGACCTGCACGTGCGGGTCGCCGACGACGACCTCGAGCCGTCGCCTGAGATCATCCGTGGCCTCGACCTCACGGTCATGCCCGGCGAAGTGCACGCCATCATGGGCCCCACCGGCTGCGGCAAATCGACGCTCGCGAGCACGCTGCTCGGCTCACCCGAGTACGAGGTCACCTCAGGTGCGCTGCGACTGCACGGCGACGACATCACCGACTGGGATCCTGATGTCCGCAGCAAGGCCGGCATGTTCCTGGCCTTCCAATACCCACAGGAGATCCCGGGCGTCAGCGTCATCGATTTCCTGCGCCAGGCCCTGTCGGCTCGCCATGGCACCGACCTGTCCGCGCTCGAGCTGCGCCAGTCGATCACGGGGTGGATGGAACGGCTGGGGACGGATCCGTCGGTCGCGGACCGCCACCTCGACGAGGGCTTCTCCGCCGGCGAGAGACGGCGCAACGAGATCCTCCAGATGGCGATCCTCGAGCCGGAGTTCGCGGTGCTCGACGAGACCGCCTCGGAACTCGACCTCGACGCCCTGCGTCTCGTCGCCCGCGGTGTCCGCGAGATCCGGGCCGATCGACCGCAGATGGGCGTCGTGCTCATCACCCACCACCAGCGCCTGTTGGACGAGCTGCAGCCCGACCACGTGCACATCATGATCGACGGCGAGATCGTCGAATCGGGTGGCATGGAACTCGCGGCGCGCCTGGAATCCGACGGCTACGACTCATGGCGGCACGCATGACCGACAGCTCACTCGACCACGGCCTCGACGTCGCGAAGATCAAGGCCGACTTCCCAATCCTGGAACGTCAGGTCAACGACACGCGCCTCGTCTTCCTCGACTCGGCAGCGTCGTCGCAACGCCCGACACAGGTCATCGAGGCGATGAACGACTACTACCGCCGGTCGCACGCCAACGTGCACCGCGGCGCCCACACCCTCGCCAGCGAGGCCACCGAGCTGATGGAGTCCGCCCGAGCGCGGATCGCGGCCTTCATCGGTGCCCCCTCGGCGAACGAGCTGATCTTCACCAAGAACGTCACCGAGGCCATGAACCTCGTGGCGCGTTCTTGGGGTGGTGCCAACCTGGGACCGGGCGACGCCGTGCTCATCACCGAGATGGAGCACCACGCCAACATCGTGCCGTGGCAGATCATGGCCGCCGAGAGGGGTTTCGAGATCCGCTGGATCCCGGTCACCGACGACGGCCAGCTCGACCTGACCGATCTCGACCGACTGCTCGACGGCGCGTCCCTCGTGGGCGTCACCGCCATGAGCAACGTGCTCGGGACGCTCAACCCGATCCGCCGCATCGCTGACGCCGCTCACGACGCCGGCGCCATCATGCTGGTCGACGGCGCACAGCACGTGCCGCACCTGCCGACCGACGTGGTCGAACTCGGCGCCGACCTCTTCGCCTTCACCGGCCACAAGCTGCTCGGCCCGACCGGCATCGGCTGCCTCTGGGGCAAGGCCGAGATCCTCGACGCCATGCCGCCGTTCCTCGGCGGCGGCGACATGATCCTGCAGGTCACCAAGGAGGGGTTCACCACGAACTCGCTCCCCCACAAGTTCGAGGCCGGCACGCCGCCGATCGCCGAGATCATCGGCCTCGGCGCCGCCGTCGACTACCTGTCGGCCCTCGGTATGGAGGCCGTGCGTGCCCATGAGGTGTCGCTGACCGCCTACGCCATGCGCACCTTGAACGACGCACTTGGCGAGGACCTCACGATCCACGGACCGGCCGAGCCGGCGGCTCGTGGCGGCGTGCTGTCCATGGAGGTGGGCACCGCCCACCCGCACGATGTGTCACAGATCCTCGACCAGCACGGCATCGCCATCCGCGCCGGTCACCACTGTGCGAAGCCGCTGATGCAGGTGATGGGCGTCAACGCGACGTCTCGTGCTTCGATGTACATCTACAACGACGAGGCCGACATCGACGCACTGGCCAGTGCACTGGTCGAGGCCCGCGACTTCTTCTCGTTCTGAGCGAGCTGACGCCAAGGACCCCCCGCCATGCAAGGCCTCGACGATCTCTACCGGGAGATCATCCTCGATCACTACAAGAGCCCACGGAACCGCGGCGAGCTGGAGACGCCTCCAGCCGTGAAGGCCGTGGGGTTCAACCCGCTGTGCGGTGACGAGATCATCGTCTACCTCCAGACAGAGACCGGCGACGACGGGATCGAGCGCGTGGTCGACATCGCCATCGGTTGCCAGGGCTGTGCGATCAGCCAGGCATCGGCGTCG
>JAHDHM010000308.1 GCA_020631315.1 Acidimicrobiales bacterium | reverse complement strand
CCCTGCCACAACCAACGACACGACACCGACTGAGATGGTGAGCCCAGCAGCAACCTCAGCGATGCCCCGGTGACATGTAGAACCACACAGGGAACGGTGCCTCGGCGGCCTTCACCGCAGCACGCGCTGCCATGACCGTCTTGCCGGCTTCGGTCGACTCGTGGAACCAGGCCTCGGCCGCACGACCCGCGGGCGGCGGACCGTCGACGAGCTCCAGGCCGGCCTCCTCGTAGTACGTACGGATGTCGGCGCAGACGGCGATGTGGTTCGGGTCCTGGAGCGGGTTCTGATCCCACGGCTCACCGTCGGCCCACTTCTGCAGGATGCGCAGCGCCTCAGGCACCTGATCGGCGGTGATGGCCTTGCCGACCGACGTCGCACCACGACGGGCGACGGCCCGGTCGTACGCCGCACGCAGGCCCTGCGCCTCGTCGACGGCAGGTGGCAGCTTCGGGTCGAACCGCGGCGGCAAGGCGCACGACATCGGCGTCTCGTCCGCCTCGATGGTCTCCGGGTGCGACTCGATCACCGGCTCGGTCGCGTCGAACAGCGCGAACGCACGATCCAGCACGTCGCGCTGGAAGGCGGCGTCGCCCGGGAGCCCGAGCGGGCGGCCGAGCGGGAACTCACAGTGCAGCACGCGAGGCGGCCGCATCCGTTCGACGACGGACATGTTCGAGCCGAGGACGATGGTGACCAGGCCGGCGGCTTCGAAGACGTGTGCGAGCGTACTCACGGTACGCGTGCAGAGCGGTCAGACGGGCGTGAGGACGACGACGTCGGTCCCCGCTGCGAGCAGCTTCTGCGCACACACCGGACCGGTGTCGAGACGCAGCTCGGACACGGTGTCCGGCTGGTTGCCCGCGAACGCGTGATGGGTCTCGGCGACCGCACCGATCACACCCTCGGCCGCCATCTCCTCGAGCCGGTCGATCGGATAGACGACGTTGAGGTCCAGCTGAAAGCCGCTGCGATCGAAGTTCGGGCTCCAGTGGCCGAGCACCAGGTCACGATCGGCCCGGGCGATGTCCTTGAAGCCCGTGTCGCCGATCGTGAAGCCGTCCTCGCCCTGACGGTGCAACGCCGCCGAGGTGACGATGGCGACCGTCGACTCCGACAACGGCTTCGACGGCACGGTGAACGCCGTCGTCTCGAACTCCGGTACCGGGAGCCCCTCACCGAGGGCCCTCATCGCAACGTCGCCGGCCATCTGCGACCCCTTCACTCGTACTGCCTACCGAGATTGTGGCACGGTGTGTGCCACAAGTTCACATCGGGCAGGCTGGGTCGAGTCGACAGGCCAGGGGGACGACCGCATGGACGCAACGACGGGACGCGACGCCGACCCGGCGACGATCGAACGTGAGGCCACCGAGTGGTTCTCCGCGAACTGGGACCCGGACCGCCCGCTCGGCGAGTGGTGGCGGCTGCTCGCCGACTCCGGCTACGCCTTCCCGCAGTGGCCCGAGGGATACGGCGGTCGTGGCTACTCGAGCCGCGGTGCCAAGGCCGTGCTGGCCGCCCGCAAGTCGGTCGGCGCCTACGGACCGCCCAACGGCGTCGCCACGTTCCTCGCCGCCCCCACGTTGCTGACCATGGGTTCGCCCGAACAGCAGGCGCGTCACCTGCCGGGCATCGTCGACGGCACGACACCGTGGTGCCAGCTGTTCTCGGAGCCGACCGCCGGCTCGGACATGGCCGGGCTCGGCACCAAGGCCGTGCTCGACGGCGACGAGTGGCGCATCGACGGGCAGAAGGTCTGGAACTCCGGCGCCCACTACGCCCACTTCGGCATCCTCATCGCCCGCTCCGACCCCGAGCTGCCGAAGCACGCCGGCGTCACGTACTTCCTGATCGACATGCGTCAGGAGGGTGTCGACGTCCGGCCGCTCAGGGAGATGACGGGCGACGCCGCGTTCAACGAGGTGTTCCTCGACGACGCCCGCGTGCCCGACGCCGACCGGGTCGGGAACGTCGGCGACGGCTGGCGCATCGCCATGACCACCCTGTCGTTCGAGCGCGATCCCGGCAACGCCGGCCTCGGTGACACTGCGGCCTTCTATCAAGCAGACCTGTCGGTGCCGGTCGGCGAACACGCCATCGCCGAAGCCCAAGCCGCCGATGGCTTCTCGATCGCCATGGCCGGCCGCGCCGGCGAGGTCTACGAACGAGCGCTCACCTTCGCCACCAAGCTCGACGACCCGATCATCCGTGACCGGCGGGCTCACATGGCAGCCCAACGCCTCATCGCAGGATGGACTCGCCGACGCGGCGCAGCACGGATGAAGGCCACCGGTCAGCCGGGACCCGAGATCGCCGGCCTCAAGATCAACGGCTCCGAGACCGGGCGCCAGGTCCGCGACGTCGGCCTCGAGGCACTCGGGCCGTACGGCATGTTGTGGGGCGACGACGTGCCCGACGGCGGGTTCTTCCACCGGTACGCGATGTTCACACCGGCCTCGTCGATCGCCGGCGGCACCGACGAGGTGCTCCGCAACTCGATCGGCGAACGAGTGCTCGGACTCCCCCGCGAACCCGACGAGCACGAGCGAAAGACGTTGCCCTGGAATCGGCTCCGCCGATAGTCGGCCGTCGAACCAGCTCCGCCGGTAGTTGGCCGTGGAACCAGCTCCGCCGTTCAGCACATGCACATGAGCGACGTCGCCCTGTACGGACACTGGATCTGCCCGTTCTCCACTCGGGTGGAGTTCGCGCTGCATCAGCGGGGTATCGAGCGCGCGAGCTCACGTCTGGGCGAGGCACTGGCAGAGATGGGTTCGTGGACTGAGGCGACCGGCTGGCTCGCCGGCGATGCGCCCACGCTCGCCGAGGCGGTGGCGATGCCGATCCACGTCCGCCTCGAAGGGCTGCAGCGCCTCGGCTTCACCGCACCGATCGACGAGAGCTGGGCAGCCCACGGCGAACGGTGCCGCGAGCTTCCAGGCTGGGCGCCGGTGGAGTGGTCACCGGAACAGACCGACGAGTTCGTCGGCCGCTTCGAGGCCTTCCGCCGCAAGCAGCAACGCAGCGGCTGACATCCGACGCAGCCCGATTCGGTCGGTTCAGATCGGGAAGCGCCGCCGTAGCCAGTCGGCGAGCAGAGGGTCGACCACGAGGAGCTTGTCGGCGTCGTTGCGGATCAGATAGCCGAGGTTCGTGAGTGCGGTGATGGCACCGGTGGCAGTGCCTCTCGGCAGTTCGAGGACGTCGGCGGCCGTGCCGTAGGGGCTGCCACCGCTGACGATGGCCCGCAGCGTCTTCTGCTGACCCGTCGGGAGCAGTGCGAACAGTCGCTCGGACCCGGCGTCGACGCCGGCCCGCACCGAGGCCAGCGCTTCGTCCCAGGTGGCGAGATCGGCCTCGCCGCCTTCGTCGGTGTGGCGCCAGACCGCGTCGGCCAACTGCATCATCCGTTGGGGATGGCCACGCACGAACTTCATGATGCGCTCGACGGCGACGCCTGCACGACGGCCGGTCGCTGCGAACCCGGACTCGACGATGTCGACGATCTCGCCATCGGTGAGCGGACCGATCTCCACAAGGTCGGCCTGAGCGAAGAACGGCTGAGCCTGGTCGGAGAACAGCATCCGCATCGTCGACGGTTCGGATCCGGCGAACACGATGGCGAGGTCGCGATAGTGGTGTTGCAGCTCGGTGCGCAGCAGACCGGCCGCTCGATCGACGTTGGCGACGCCGGAGAACTCGTCGAACACCAGGATCAGGTCGTGCTGCTGTGCGACCTCGACGAGCTTGCGGAGCAGCGCTCGGACGGCGAGTACCGGGTCGGGCCGTTCACGAGCAGATCGCGACAGCTCGACGCCCAGCGAGCCGACACGAAACGAGAGGTCGCTCGAGATCGAGTCGATGATCCGCCGCATGCGGCTGTCGACGCCGGCCATGGCATGGTCGATCGCACCGGCCAGGTCGGCCATCGAGTGCAGCTCGTAGAGGTCGACCCACACCGTGTCGGGTCCGACCTCGGCCAGGTCGGCGGTGACCCGGCGCAGCAGGCTCGTCTTGCCGTAGCGGCGCGGTCCGAGCAGCGCCGTCACCTGCCGCTGCATGATGCGCTCGGCCAGGTCACGACGAAGCTCGTCGCGACCCGTCACCTCGTCGGGGCGCAACGGGCCCTGGAACGGAAACGGGCTCAGCTCGACCATGGACACATTCTACGGGACAGCAGCGAGATGGTTCTATCAGATAGAACTATCTCGGCGCTGAGACCGTCAGCGCGCCACCGAACCGTCGGTGAGGAAGTCGCGCAGGACCGCGAACGCCCGGTCTGGCTCGTCGTGCCAGACGCCGTGGCCGGCTCCGTCGACGCGCTCGTAGCGAACCAGCTCCGGTCTGATCCGAGCCACGATGTCCTCGCTGTCCTCGACGGTCGTGACCGGATCGTCAGCGCCGGCGAGCACCAGCGTCGGACACGCGATGCGGTGCAGGTCATCGAGCAGGTCCATGGTGTGCCAGATGCCGCCGGCGCTGTGGAACTGCTTCGCCGACGGGCCACGCGGGATGTGG
>JAHDHM010000307.1 GCA_020631315.1 Acidimicrobiales bacterium | reverse complement strand
ACGGGTACGCAGCAGCTGTGACAGCCGTGGCGTCGGTGGAGGGAAACCTCTCCAGCGTTGCCGAGGAGCTGTACCAGTTCGCCCAGGCCATGGAGTCCAACGACGACCTTCGTCAGACGTTGACCGACCGGAGTCTTCCGGCCAGTCGTCGTCTGGGTGTGGTCGACTCGTTGCTCGGCGGCCGGGCACATCCCACCACCACCAACCTGGTCTCCCTGATCGTCGGCGCCGACCGCGCCGGTGATCTGTCGGCGGTTGCCGACCGGGTGCTGCAGCGTGCTGCTGCGGCCAAGGGACGTCAGGTGGCCGAGGTGCGCAGCGCCGTCGCCCTCGATTCCGAACAGGTCGACCGACTTGCCGAGGCCCTGGGTCGTGCCACGGGCAGCGCGGTCGACGTTCAGGTCGTCATCGATCCCACCGTTCTGGGCGGCCTCGTCGCTCAGGTCGGCGACACCGTCATCGACGGGTCCGTCAAGACCCGTCTCGAGAAGCTCAAGGAACGGGTCTGAGCCATGGCTGACCTCAACTTCGACACCGCCTCCATCACCGAGGCGATCAAGTCCAACCTGGACGGGTTCGATCCCGCCGTCGAGTCCGGCACCGTCGGGCGCATCATCGAGGTCGGCGACGGCATCGCCCGTGTGTCGGGCCTGCCGAACGCAGCCGTCAACGAGCTCCTCGAGTTCCACTCCGGGGACGTGGGCCTTGCCCTCAACCTCGACGAGGACTCCATCGGTGCTGTGGTCCTCGGTGACATCGACAAGATCGAGGAAGGCCAGTCCGTCAAGGCGACCGGCCGCATCCTCTCGGTCCCGGTCGGCGACGGCATGGTCGGCCGCGTGGTCAACGCGCTCGGCGAGCCGATCGACGGCAAGGGTGCCCTCCAGGACGTGCAGCAGCGTCGTATGGAGATCCAGGCCCCCGGCATCATGGGCCGTCAGCCCGTGGGCGAGCCGATGCAGACCGGCATCAAGGCCATCGACTCGCTCATCCCGGTCGGTCGTGGCCAGCGAGAGCTGATCATCGGCGACCGCAAGACGGGCAAGACGACCGTCGCCATCGACACGATCATCAACCAGCGTGGCCTCGGCGTGAAGTGCATCTACGTCGCCGTCGGCCAGAAGGCATCGTCGGTCGCCCAGACCGTGGCCGTGCTCGAAGAGCTCGGTGCGATGGAGTACACGGTGGTCGTCGTGGCCGCCGCTTCGGACTCGGCGCCGTTCAAGTACCTCGCCCCCTACGCCGGTTGCGCCATGGGTCAGCACTGGATGGACAACGGCGAACACGCCCTCGTGGTGTACGACGACCTGTCGAAGCAGGCCGAGGCCTACCGCCAGATGTCGCTGTTGCTGCGCCGCCCGCCGGGTCGTGAGGCCTACCCGGGCGACGTCTTCTACCTGCACAGCCGTCTGCTCGAGCGTGCCGCCAAGCTCTCCGATGAGCTCGGTGCCGGTTCGCTCACGGCCCTTCCGGTCATCGAGACCAAGGCCGGCGACGTCTCGGCGTTCATCCCCACGAACGTGATCTCGATCACCGACGGTCAGATCTTCCTCCAGGACGACCTGTTCAAGTCGGGCGTGCGTCCCGCCATCGACGTCGGCATCTCGGTGTCCCGAGTCGGTTCGGCTGCCCAGACCAAGGCGATGAAGAACGCCGTGGGCACGCTGAAGTCCGACCTCCAGCAGTTCCGTGAGCTCGAGGCCTTCGCTGCGTTCGGTTCGGACCTCGACGCCGTGTCGCAGGCTCAGCTCGAGCGTGGCTACCGCCTCACCGAGCTCCTCAAGCAGGGCATCCAGTCGCCCATGCCGATGGAAGAGCAGGTCGTCTCCATCTACGCCGGTACCCGTGGTCATCTCGATGGTGTCGCCACCGAGGACGTCGGCCGCTTCGAGTCCGAGCTGCTCCAGCACGTCCGTGAGCGTCACGCCGGCGTGCTGTCGTCGATCCGTGACACGGGCAACGCCGACCTCGACCAGATCGAGTCGATCGTCGCCGGCTTCGCTGCTGGTTTCGAAGGCTCCAGCGGTCCGGCGGGCATCACCGTGGAGGCAGAGGCTCAGCCCGACGCCGACACCGCCATCGTCGACTCCGACGTCACGCTGCCCGAGCGCGACATCACCCGAGAGGACTGACACCCCCATGCCCGGAGGTCAGGAACGCATCCTTCGTCGACGCATCAACTCGGTCCAGTCGACGAAGAAGATCACCCGAGCGATGGAGCTCATCGCGGCCACCCGCGTCGTCAAGGCGATGCAGCGGGCCAACGCAGCGCGTCCCTACGCCTCCCGCATGACCTCGGCCATCGAGGACCTGGCCGCCGGTGGCGCTGGTGTGAACCACCCGTTGCTGCGTCAGGCCGACTCGGTGTCGACCATCGGCTACGTGGTCATCACCTCCGACCGCGGCCTCGCCGGTCCGTACAACTCGTCGGTCATCCGGGCCGCCGAGCGTGAGGTCATGGCCGCCCAGACCGAGGGCAAGGACTATCGCCTCGTCCTCATCGGCAAGAAGGCCCAGGACTACTTCCGGTTCCGGAACTACAACATCCACGCCACGTTCGACGGCATGACCGACACGCCCTCGTACGACGACGCCAAGCGCGTCGCGAACCAGGTCGCCGACCTGTTCACCGATGGTGAGGTCGATCAGGTCATCCTGGCGTACCAGGAGTTCGTCTCCATGGGTACCCAGACGGTCGCCGTCCGCCAGTTCCTGCCGCTCGAGTCCATCGGCACGATGGCAGCCGAGGGCGGCGGCAGTGAGTCCGGTCGTGCCGGGTACAGCTTCGAGCCGTCGCCCGAAGGTGTGCTCGAGTCCCTTCTGCCTCGCTACGTCGAGTCCCGTCTGTTCTCGGCGCTGCTCGATGCCTCGGCATCTGAACACGCGAACCGTCAGCGGGCCATGAAGGCGGCGACCGACAACGCCGAAGACCTGATCGTCAAGCTCAGCCGAGCGCTGTCTCGTGCTCGCCAGGACGCCATCACCACCGAGATCATGGAGATCGTCGGCGGTGCCGAGGCCCTCGGTGGCGACGATCATGTCGAGGAGATCGAGGGCGCCGTGCCCGTCGACTTCGATGCCATCGTCGCCGGTTTGTCCTTCGACGAGACCTCGACCGACGCAGCGCCGATGTTCGCCAGTGCCCCGGCACCTGCGACCAGCGAGCCCGTCGGTGCCTCGTCGGCGACGGCGGTCATCGATGCACCGGCCGAGGCCGACGCAGCACCGGACCTTCAGGCAGCGCAGTGGGACGAGCGTGGCCAGCACCCCTTCGGTGAAGGCTCGCACGCTCCGCTGCCCGACAACTCGGCACCTGAGGGCTACACGATCAAGGGCAACGAGGACTCGATGCTCTATCACCGCACCGACAGCCGTAGCTACAAGGTGACCATCGCCGAGGTGTGGTTCGACACGCCCGAGCGTGCCGAGGCCGCCGGCTTCAAGCTGGCCGGCACCCACCCCAAGAACTGATTCGCACACCACAGATCCACCGCAACCGGGCTCCGCACCCGGACGCACCACAGGAGCACACCTGAGCATGACTGCCACCGAGGAAGCCCCCACGCTGAAGCCGGGCAAGGTCGTCTCGATCGCCGGACCGGTGATCGACGTCGAGTTCCCCCAGGACTCGATGCCCGAGATCAACAGCGCACTGACCTTCGACATCGTCGTCGAGGGCGAGTCCACCAAGGTGGTCGCCGAGGTCGCGCAGCAGATCGGTGACGGCCGCATCCGTGCCGTCGCCATGAAGCCGACCGACGGCCTGACCCGTGGCACCGAGGTCACCAACACCGGCTCCGGCATCCAGGTCCCCGTGGGCGACGTCACGCTCGGACACGTGTGGAACGTGGTCGGTGAGCCGCTCGACGTCGACGCATCCGAGGTGAACGTCACGGAGCGTTGGTCCATCCACCGTCCGGCGCCGGCCTTCGCCTCCCTCGAGCCGTCGGCGAAGATGTTCGAGACCGGCATCAAGGTCATCGACCTCCTGACGCCCTACAAAGAGGGCGGCAAGATCGGTCTGTTCGGCGGTGCGGGCGTCGGCAAGACCGTGCTCATCCAGGAGATGATCACCCGAGTCGCGACGAACCACGGTGGTGTGTCCGTGTTCGCCGGCGTCGGTGAGCGCACCCGTGAGGGCACCGACCTCTACATCGAGATGGGCGAAGCCAAGATGGGCGCCGGCGAAGACGCCGCGACCGTGCTCTCCAAGGCCGCCCTCGTGTTCGGTCAGATGGACGAGCCGCCGGGGGTCCGCCTCCGTGTGGCCCTCGCCGGCGTGACCATGGCCGAGTACTTCCGCGACGTCCAGGGCCAGGACGTGCTGTTGTTCATCGACAACATCTTCCGCTTCGTCCAGGCGGGTTCCGAGGTGTCCACCCTCCTCGGCCGTATGCCGTCCGCCGTGGGTTACCAGCCGACGCTCGCCGACGAGATGGGTGAGCTCCAGGAGCGCATCACCTCGACCCGAGGCAAGTCGATCACCTCGCTGCAGGCCGTGTACGTGCCCGCCGACGACTACACCGAC
>JAHDHM010000306.1 GCA_020631315.1 Acidimicrobiales bacterium | reverse complement strand
TGCGAAGCCTACGCAACCTGCCTCTCCCAGAGCACGACGATCCGCAACGACATCGCGGCGAACGAGGACGCCATGTGGGCCGAGCTCGGATTCGGCCCCGACGTCGACTGGGACACGATCACCGAGGAACAGTCCGCCGCCCTCGACGCCGCCTACGCCGCCGAGTGGGCACCGTACGACGACTGGTCCATGAACTCGGGTTGCGGCGAGATCCTCGGCTGGGATGCCGAAGAGGACGTCGAATGGCACCGGTGGGAAGACCTCGGCGTGACGATCCCCAGTTCGTGGGAGGGATCCCTGCACGCCCATTCCGTCGTCGACGGTGTCGCCACCGATCTGGGCCCGATCGACGCCGGGCCGATCGGCTGGCTCGTGGCGCTGAACGCCACCCCCAACGGGTGGGACCTGCACGTGGAGGCGGGCGCCCACCACGAAACCAACCTCCGGCACCTCAGCTCGTCGACCGGCGCCGACTGGACGGTCGTCGCCGACGGCAACGACTGGGATTCGGTGCCGTGGTGGCAACCGACCACGGACCCCGCCGGCAACGAATGGCGCCTGGAGTGGATGGACGAGCAGGAGGGCGGGAACCGTCTGGTCAAGACCGCCCCGAACGGAACCTCACAGATGCTCACGATCGAGGAGCTCGCCGGGACCACGGACCACGACCTCTCCGCCTACACGATCGAGAACGTGAAGACCGGTGCGTACGGCACGGTGGTGTGGGCCGTCAACTGGAAGATCGGCGAGGACTACGACGTCGACTCCATCGTGTTCTTCAGCAGCGACGGCATCGAATGGGGCGCAACTCCGCTCGACGGCACCTACGTGGTCGACGCGATCGTTGGCGACAACGATGTGCTCGTCTTCGGGGAACGACCCGATCTGGTGAATGGCGACATCCCGCAACCCGTGCTGATCGGAACCGCTCGCTGACTCGCACCGCACCGGTGTCCGGTGGCAGGATCCGAGGGTTGCGCCAGCCAACCGAGGAGACCTGTGAAGAATCCACCGTTCAACTACCACCGGCCGGCCAGCCTCGAGGAAGCGCTCGACCTGCTCGCAGCCCACGGGGATGACGGCAAGGTGCTGGCGGGCGGACAGAGCCTGCTTCCGGTGATGGCCCTTCGCCTCGGCCGACCCGAACACGTCATCGACATCGGTGCCATCGAATCGCTCGGACGAATCAGCGTCGACGACGGTGGCGGTGGCACCGATGGCGTGACCATCGGTGCCATGGTGCGACACGCCGAGGCCGAACGATCGGCCGAGGTCGCCCGGATCGCGCCGCTGGTGACCGCGGCTCTTCCCTACGTCGGGCACCGCGCCATCCGGAGCAGGGGAACGGTCGTCGGCAGCATCGCTCACGCTGACGCCGCAGCCGAAATGCCGGCCGTGTGCCTGGCGACGGGTGCGACCATGCACCTCGCGTCCACCACCGGAACCCGGACGCTCGACGCAGCGGACTTCTTCCAGGGTCATTTCACGACGGCGCTCGAGGACACCGAGCTCCTCACGGGCGTGCACTTCCCCCGGGCTGCAGCAGGCTCGGGGGCGACCCTCGTGGAGATCAGCCGACGCCACGGCGACTACGCCATGTGTGGCCTGGCCTGCCGAGTGGACCTCACGGAGGGCCGCATCTCCGACGCCGCGCTCGCCTTCTTCGGTGTTGCCAGCACCGCCATCCGACTCGCCGAAGCCGAAGCCGCCCTTGTCGGGAACGCACCGAGCGAGACGCTGTTCTCCGAAGCTGGCGACGCCGTGATGGAAACGATCGACCCGGACGGCGACATCCACGCCACCGCCGCCTATCGACGCCACATCGCCGGCGTCCTGACCCGCCGAGGCCTCACCGAGGCCACCAGCCGCATCGGAGCTGCCGCATGAGCCTTCCGTCCGCCCACACGACCATCGGCCAGACCCTCACCATCTCCGTGACCATCAACGGCACGGCACACCAGCTCGACATCGACCCGCGCCGATCGCTCGCCGACGTCATCCGTGAAGAGGTCGGCCTCACCGGCACCCACCTCGGATGCGAGCACGGCGTCTGCGGCGCGTGCACGATCCTGCTCGACGGCGAACCCTCCCGCTCGTGCCTCATGCTCGGCGTCCAGGCCGACGGCGCAGACATCGTGACCATCGAGGGCCTCGCCGACGCCGACGGCACCATGCATCCGGTGCAGCAGGCAATGCACGACGCCATGAGTTTCCAATGCGCGTTCTGCGCACCCGGGTTTCTCCTCAGCACCGTCGCGCTCCTCCGGGACAACCCGACCCCGAACGAAGCCGAGATCCGCGAGGAGCTCAGCGGCAACCTGTGCCGTTGCACCGGCTACCAGTCGATCGTCGACGGCGTGGAGACCGCCGTGCAACTGCTGGGAGGCCAGTCATGACCAACATCGAGGACCGCCAGACCTCCGGGCTCGGCTTCGTCGGCCAGCGCGTCCGTCGGGTCGAGGACGAACGCTTCCTCGTCGGCGCCGGTGATTTTGTCGCGGACGCCGCCTTCGCCCGCAGCCCGTTCGCCCACGCTCGCGTCGAGTCGATCGACGTGTCCGAAGCGGCGAGGCTCCCCGGCGTCGTTCGTGTGTTCACGGCCGCCGAGATCAACGACGTCACCAACCCCATCGTCCCGTTCTTCATGGCTGCCGGCGCCTACACACCCGTGTTCACGGCGATGAGCGAGGATCGTGTGCGCCACATCGGCGATCCGGTTGCGATCGTGATCGCCGAGTCCCGCCACGTCGCCGAGGATGCGCTCGAGCTGATCGAGGTCGAGTACGAGGAACTCGACCCGGTCGGCACCATCGACCAGGCGGTCGCCTCCGCCGGGCCACAGGTCTGGGAGCGGGCGAACGGCAACGTCCTCGCCGACCTGGACGACGAATTCGGCGACGTCGACGCCGCCTTTGCGGCGGCCGACCGCATCATCACCCGCACGTTGACGTGCCCGCGGCAGACGAACCAACCGATGGAGACCCGCGGGAGCGTCGTGACCGTGGACCCGAAGACGGGACACCTCGACATCCGCAACACGTCGCAGGCACCGCATTTCCTCAAGTGGGCCATCGCCGCCTTCCTCGTGAACGACGGTGGGTTCCGGAACTTCACCCGATTCCTCCGCAACGGTGACCGCCGCAGGAACTTCAACGCGGCCCGCAAGGAGTTTCTGGCCCGCAACATGGACAAGTTGAAGGCTCAGGATCCGGCTGGCCAGATCGCCCAATTCCGCAAGGACCCGTCCTTCCTCCGTCACCAGACCCGCATGGCGATGGGCCTCCTCGCGGCCGAGGACTACCCCACCGTTCGCGCCGGAGACATCGGCGGCGCGTTCGGCTCGAAGGGCAGCGTCAGCCGGGAGGACATCGCCCTCGCCGCCGCGGCCAGCCAGCTCGGGCGCTCCGTGCAATGGATCGAAGACCGGGTGGAGAACCTGCTCGATGGCGGACAGGCCCGAGACGAACGGTTCACGATCTCGGTCGCCGTGGACGATGACGGAACGCTTCGCGGCATGAAGGTCGATGCGATCCTGGATCAGGGCGCCTACCCAGCGTTCCCGATCTCGTCGCTCGTCACGGCCTTCCTCTGGAAGCTCTACATGCCCGGCGCCTACAACTTCTCCGCGTTCCGACTTCGGGCACGGGTCGTCGCGACGAACAAGGGCAAGGTCGTCCCCTATCGGGGCCCGTGGGCGAACGAGACGTGGATGCGTGAACGCATGCTCGACATCGTCGCCGGCGAGATCGGCATGTCCCCGCTGGAGCTCCGAACGAAGAACGTCATGCGGGAGGAGGCGATGCCGGAGGCGATGATCACCGGCCCCACCCTCGACGAAACGATGTCGGTGGCGAAGACCCTCGATCGGGCCATCGAGATGATCGACTTCGATCAGCTCGCCGCCGACAAGGCTGACGCCGAAGCCCGGGGTCACCGGATCGGCCTGGGCATCGCCTCGTACCACGAGGCGGCACCGGGACCGCCGAACTTCTTCTCCAGCGCGCAGCCCGGAAGCGACATGTTCCTCTACGAGGACGGTCGCGCCGAGATCAACGCCGACGGCACCATCAACATGTTCACGTCGCAGAGCCCGCACGGTCAGAGTCATCAGACCACGTACAAGCAGGTTGCGGCCGACGAGTTCGGCGTGAAGATGGAAGACGTCAACATCGTGTGGGGAGACACGGATCGGACGCAGTTCAGCTTCCTGGGGACCGGCGGCAGCCGAGGCGGACCGCTCGGTGCGGGCGTCATGCGCATGACGGCACGGGAACTGCGGGATCAGGTCGTCGCGGCCGCGGCAGACATGCTCGAAGCGTCGACGGCCGACATCGAGATCATCGACGGCAACATCCACGTCGCCGGTGTCCCCTCGAAGGGGCTGTCCTACGGTGAGGTCGCCGCCCGCTTCGCCGCCGACCAGGGCATCTCCGACGGACCCGTGTTCGCAGAGGAGATGAAGTACGAGGGTGTGGGGAACGGCGGCTGGTCCGTGGCCACACATGTGGCCGTGGTCGACATCGACCTCG
>JAHDHM010000305.1 GCA_020631315.1 Acidimicrobiales bacterium | reverse complement strand
AACGAGGCGAAGGTCGAGTTCGGCGTCAGCCACGCCGACGGAGCCGGCGGCGGTGTGCGGGGCGGCACCATGCAGCACGTCGCCTTCCACGTCGACGACCTCGACGAGCTGCTCGCGATGCGTGACCGGCTCCGCAGCCGAGGCGTGCAGGTGCTCGGGCCCATCGACCACGGGTTCTGCCAGTCCATCTACTTCGAAGGCCCCGAAGGGCTGAACCTCGAGGTCGCCTGCGGTGAAGCGATCGACGACCGAGCCTGGATCGACCCCGAAGTCGTCGGCCTGTGCGGCATCGACGCCGACGAACTCGCCGCCATGCGAGCCCCCGCCGGGTTCGACCGACCCGCAGAACCCGTCGCCCAACCAACCGAACCACGAGCCGACAACGTCCGCGCCGCCACCTTCCCCGATCGCACCAAGCTCATCGCCGATGTGCCCGACCAGGTCGTCTGGGACAAGTTCAGCGTCACCGACCCGCCCGTCCAGATCGACGGCTGACGGCTCCACACGACACCGACGAGAGGCCCACCACATGAGCAGCGCCACCACCATCACCGCAGCCAACCACCCCGGGTTCGTCGAGGGGCTCAACTGGGAACGTGAGGACACCCACTTTCCGGACCGGATGAGCCGCTGGGGCAACGAACTGTTCTGCAACCGCCAGAGCGCGGGCATCGGCATGCTCTGCACACGCCACGGCTTCCTCTTCGACGAAGTCCGGATGATGGAGCTCGACGGCTGGGTCTACGCCGCCGTCATCCCCGCCGGCGGCAAGCCGCGGCCAGCGCCGCCGAAGTTCCTGGTGCCGCTCCTCGTGCGGATCGTCCCCGACCTGCGCAAGCGCATCGCCATCATGCGCAAGGACGACGCCAACGGCTACTGGGGCAAGGTCATCGAGGGCTGGCTGGGCGGCGGTGAGCAACAGCTGCTCGACGAAGGCCTCGGACATCTCACCACCGACCTCTCGACGCTCAGCGACACCGAACTCGCCGACGCCACCAAGGTCGCCTGGGCCTACGCCGACAAGGCCGTCACCGAGCACTTCCACCTGCACGGAGCCGGCATCAACGAGATCATGCGCCTCTCCATGGCGCTGAACCGCGAACACGGCTTCACCACCGCCGACCTCTCCGGACTGCTCACCGGACTGTCCGACACCACCACCGGTCCAGCCGGAGCGCAGAACGCCATCGTCGAACTCATCCGAGCCGCCGACGCCGTCGACACGTTGACGGGCGCCAGCTCGCTCGACGAGGTGCGAGCCATCTCACCCGAGGTCGACGGCGCCATCGACGACTACATGGACACCTGGGGTCGCCGGGCCATCCGCTACGAGATCGCCTACCCGACCATCGCCGAACAACCCCGCTGGGTACTCGACCTGTTGAAAGCGCAGCTCGGTCGTCGCACCGCCGCCGACCTCGCCGAGGCCCACGCCACCACCCGCGCCGACGTCGAACAACGGGTCCTCGACGCGCTCGGCGACACACCGGCCACACGCGACCGCATCGCCCGAGCCCGACGCGCCTTCCCCGTCCGTGAAGGCAATGAGACCGCCACCGTCGGCATCCCCGCGGCCGTGATGCGCAAGTTCGGCCAAGAAGCCGGCCGTCGGCTCGCCGCAGCCGGTGTGCTCGACGACGCCGCACACGTCTTCGACCTCGAACCCGCCGAGGTCGACGCTGCGCTGCGCGGCAACGCACGAACCGACGCGGCAGCCATCGCCACCGAGCGGTTCGCCGCCCGCAACGCGCCGGTCGACGCTGCGCCGCCACGCACCATCGGCCCCGAGCCCGATCTCCCGGACCTCAGCGGCTTCCCCGACGACATCAAGGAGATGGTCGAAGCCGTCCTCTGGTTCTCCTCGAAGGCGTCGACCATCGACACCGGCATCAGCGACGTCGACGACATCGTCACCGACGAAGCCGCAGCCGCCGACGTCGCAGGACAAGGCGTGGCACCCGGCGTCTACGAAGGCCCCGCCCGCATCGTCATGGGTGAAGCCGAGTTCGACCGCATCGAACCCGGCGACGTGCTCGTCTGCCCGATCACCTCACCCGTCTGGTCGATGGTGTTCCCGGCACTCGGCGCCCTGGTCTGTGACGGTGGCGGGCCCCTCAGTCACCCAGCCATCATCGCCCGAGAGTTCGGCATCCCCGCCGTCGTCGACACCGGCAACGCCACCACGACCCTCACCGACGGGCAGATGATCCGCGTCGACGGCGGCACCGGCGCCATCGTGGTGCTGTGACGTTGGGGCGCTCAGTGCCTGTGTGAGCAGCGAAGGCGGGCAATCCCGTAACTCCTCGGCATTCGCCGGCCCGGCCGTGCAGACTCGGGGCGTGCTTCGAGTCGAACAGCCGTGGCCCGAAGTCCCTGAACTGGCAGCGATCTACGACGCCGAATGTGACGGGCGCTGGGATCACGACGTCTATCTCGGGATCGCCGACGAGCTCGACGCTGCCACCGTCGTCGACGTCGGCTGTGGCACCGGAGTGTTCAACGTCGACAACGCCCGCAGGGGCCGACGCTCCATCGGCACCGACCCGGCCGACGCGATCCTCGACATCGCCCGCAACCGAGACGGCGGCGAACTCTGCGAATTCGTCCACGGCGGCCCCGGCGACCTCGACGCCGACATCGCCGACCTCGTCGTCATGATGGGCCACGTCGCCCAGTACTTCCTGACCGACGACGACTGGGCCGACATCCTCGCCGGCTGCCGACACGTCCTACGCCCCGGCGGACACCTCACGTTCGAGAACCGCATGCCCTGGATCGACTGGCGGAGCCGCTGGACCCGAGAGAACTCCGAAGGCGTGCTCGACCACCCCGACGGCGGCCAGTTCACCTCATGGGTCGAGATGGTCGACTGGACCGAACACGACCACGGCCCGCTCGGCGCCGGCGCCATCGACACCCACGAAGGACACACGATCCTCCCCGACGGGCAGCACTACGTCAGCAGCGAGACGCTGCGCTTCCGCACCGCCGCCGAGATCAGGGCGAGCCTCGACGCAGCGGGGTTCGACGTCGTCAGCGAATGGGGCTGGTGGGATCGCACCCCGTTCATCGACGGCGAGAGCGAAGAACTGATCGTCGTCGCCCGTCTTCGCTGAGGCCCGCCACGGCTGATGATCAGCCGGCGATGGGAACAGCTCAGCTGCAGTTGACGACGGTGCGGCCCTTGACCTGACCGGCGATGATCGGACCCGCCATCGACGCGACATCGGCGAGCGCGACCTCCGACGTCATCGCCTCGAGCTTCGTGGCCACCGCCTCGTCGGCCAACGCAGCAGCCAACGCGCCGTTCACCTTGGCCCGCTCGGCCGCCGGCGCCATCACCGAATCGATGCCCAGCAGGTTCACACCACGCAACAGGAACGGGATCACCGTCGTGCTCAACCCGTTGCCACCGGCGAGACCGACCGCGGCGACCGAACCGCCGTAGGCCATCTCGGCCAGGACATGAGCGAGCGTGTCACCGCCGACCGCATCGACGCAGCCGTTCCACCGCTCCGACAGCAGCGGACGCGACGGGTTCTCGGCCAGCTCGGCCCGGTCGATGACCTCGGCCGCACCCCAGTCGGTCAGCTCGTCGGCGTTCTCCATGCGGCCGGTCGACGCCACCATGTGGTGACCACGAGCCGCACCCCACAACAGCGACGACGTGCCGACACCACCGGACGCGCCCGTCACCAGACACTGCTGCCCCGAACCGGCCGTGAGGCCGTGCTCCTCGAGCGCCAGCAACGCCTGCATCGCAGTGAAGCCGGCCGTGCCGATCGCCATCGCCTGGCGAGTCGACACGCCGTCGGGCAGCTTCGTCGGCCACGCAGCCGGAACCCGCGCCTTGGACGCGTAGCCGCCCCAGTGCACCTCACCCATGCGCCAGCCCGTCACGACGACCCGGTCGCCGACCGAGAAGTCGTCGGACTCCGACGCACTCACCGTGCCGGCCAGGTCGATGCCGGGCACGTGCGGATAGTTCCGCGCGAGGCCACCGAGACCCTGCAGCACCAAGCCGTCCTTGTAGTTCAGCGACGAGAACTCGACATCGATCGTCACCTCACCCTCGGGCAGCTGGGCGTCGTCGAGTTCGGTGAGCGACGACGAGACGAACTTGTCCTCGTCACGCTCCAACAGCAGGGCGGTGAAGGTCATGGCGGCCCACGGTACTCGGCCGCACCCGACCCTCTCAGATGCCCGACACCCGCAGTTGCCCGACGCGCTCGGTCGCCCGACGCGCTCGGTCGCTCGGCTCAGCCGTGCCGTTCGCGGCTCGGGAACGCCTCGGCGTAGTCGGCCATCGCCGCGCTCACGACGTCGAGGGCCTCGGAACGCCCATACGTGCCGACGACCTCGATCGAGTTGCTGCCGTCACCGGCCACGTTCATCTTGTACGTGCCGAAGTAGTGGACGAGGCGGTTGATGACCGCCTTCGGCAGGTTCGCCAGATCGTTCGCGTAGTCGAACACCGTGTCGCTCTGCAGCACGGCGACGATCTTGTCGTCGGCCTCGCCGTCGTCGAGCAGCCGGATGCCGC
>JAHDHM010000304.1 GCA_020631315.1 Acidimicrobiales bacterium | reverse complement strand
GCTAGCGAGACGTCTCGTCGCCGCCGAAGTCGTTTCCGCCGACATCTGAAGAAAAGAGAAACGACCGGCCCTGCCTCTGCCCATGAGAGAGGTCCATCTCTACTCTCCAGACATGGCCGAGACGACACTCGACGACGATCAGACACCCGACGCCGCCCCGACGAGCACCGGTGACGACACACCGACGACCTCGTCGCATCGGCTGAGCGGGCTGCTCGGCGCTGCCGTGGCGCTGGCGACGACCGAGCTCGTTGCGGGCATCTTCGAGCGCGTCCCCTCGCTGATCGAGACGGTCGCCCAGGCCGTCATCGACCTGTCGCCCCAGCCGGTCGTGAAGTTCGGCATCGAGGTCTTCGGCACCTACGACAAGATCGCCTTGGCGATCGGCATCGTGGTGATCAGCCTCGTGCTCGGTCTCGGTCTGGGCGCTGCCACCCGCCGCCGCAGGTGGGTCATGCCCCTGGCCATGGTGATCTTCGCCGCCATCGGTGTGGCCGCCGCGACCCGCGACGCGACCGCAGAGGGCGGCTACGCCATCGTCGCCGGCCTGCTGGCCATCGTCTCGGGCACGCTCACGACCTGGTGGCTGCTCGACCGTGCCGACGCCCCTCGTGGTTCGCTCGGGCGCACCACCGAGGAGATGCTGGCCGACGACGCACCTCTGCAGCTGTCGACCGGCCGACGCGGCTTCGTGCTCGGTGCTACCGGTGCCGCTGCAGCAGCGGTCATCGCTCCGGCGCTGGGCCGCCGCCTCGCCCAGCGGTTCAACGTCGAGTCCGTCCGCGCCGAGATCGCCCTGCCGAGCACCACGACCACACCGGAGACCGCCGTCGCTGCCGTCGTCGACCCGTCGGACGAGATCGCCGGCCTGTCGAAGCTGTACACGCCGAACGACGAGTTCTACCGAATCGACACCGCCTTCTCGACGCCGCAGATCGACCCGGCCAACTGGTCGCTCAAGATCGACGGCTTCGTCGACACGCCACTCGAGATCACCTTCGACGAGCTCGTCGAGCTGTCGGACACCGAAGCCGACGTGACCCTCAGCTGCGTCTCCAACCGTGTCGGCGGCGATCTCGTCGGCAACGCCAAGTGGCTCGGCGTGCCGCTCACCGATCTCCTCGATCGAGCCGGAGTGCAGCCCGAGGGCGAGCAGATCTTCACCCGCTCGGTCGATGGCTGGACGTCGGGCTTCCCGACCTCGGCCGCCTATGACGGACGAACCGCCCTCGTTGCGATCGGCATGAACGGTGAGCCGCTCCCCATCGACCACGGGTTTCCCGCTCGCCTCGTGATCGCCGGCCTGTACGGCTACGTGTCGGCCACCAAGTGGCTCGACCGGATCTCGCTCACCGGCTGGAACACCGACCACGGCTACTGGATCCCGCGTGGCTGGTCGAAGGAAGGCCCGATCAGGACCCAGTCCCGCATCGACACCGTGTCCGACGCTGCGGGCATCGACGGCCAGGTCACCATCGCCGGTGTCGCCTGGGCGCCGACCCGTGCGATCGAGAGGGTCGAGTGCTCGATCGACGGCGGCCCGTGGCTCGAAGCCGAACTCGGCCCTGCGGTCTCCGAGGAGTCGTGGCGCCAGTGGTGGCTCGACTGGTCCGGAGAGTCCGGCCGCCACGAGGTGTCCGTGCGTGCCACCGACGGCACCGGCGCCGTGCAGACCGCCGAGTCCCGCCCACCGGCGCCGAACGGTGCCACCGGACATCACAGCCGGGCGTTCACGATTCGCTCCTGAGCCTGGGCGTCTGATCAGCCCTCCGTAGCTGGGTCCTGCGTCGGTCTGGCAACCTGAGTGCCGATGACCGGAGCGACCGACCCACTGCGGGGCGACGGCGAGATGATCCTCGTCGTCGACGACGAACCCGATCTGGCGAACCTCGTCGCCACCGCGCTCCGCCATGCCGGGTACGTGACGAGCTCCGTCGGCGACGGGCTGACGGCGCTCGACACCATCGCGACGCAGCGACCCGACCTCGTCGTGCTCGACGTGATGCTGCCCGACATCGAGGGGTTCGAGGTGTGTCGTCGCCTCCGGGCCGCCGGCAACGACGTCCCCGTGGTCTTCCTCACCGCCCGCGACACGTCAGCGGACACGATCTCGGGATTCGCTCGCGGCGGCGACGACTACATCACCAAGCCGTTCCGGCTCGACGAGCTGACCGCCCGTGTGGCCGCGGTCCTGCGACGCACGCGAATCGCCGCCATTCCGGACACCCCTGTTCGGGCCTTCGCCGACCTGAGCCTCGACGCCGAACGCGCCCTGGTCACCAAGGCCGGTGTGGCCGTCGAGCTCTCCCCGACCGAGTTCCACCTGCTCGAGTACCTGCTCGACAACGCCGAGCGGGTGGTGTCGAAGCAACAGATCGTCGACGCCGTCTGGGGCTGGGACTTCGACGGCGACCCTCGCGTGGTCGAGACCTACATCTCGTACCTGCGCAAGAAGGTCGACGTGCACGGCGAGCCGCTCATCGAGACGGTGCGCGGCTTCGGGTACGTCCTCAGGCGCAGCAGATGACACGCCTCGGGTCGCTGCGGGCCCGGTTGACCATCGCGGTCATCGCCGCTGCGACCGTCGCCCTGGTGGTGCTGTCGGTGTTCACCTCGCGCAGCGTGCGCAACGACCTGGTCGACCAGATCGACACCCAACTCCGCGCAGAACGGGTGGTGATCATCCCGCCAGGAGCCCCGGAGCGCCCCGAGACGAACGAACCGATCGGTCGGGAGAACTTCGAGCGTCCGTCGGCGACTGCGCTCATCGTCGATCGCGTCGGCGACATCGTCGACTCGAATCCGTCCGGCGTGGCGGACCGGCCTGACCGCCCGGTCATGACACGCGAACTGCTCGACGGCGACGCCAACACGGCCGTCACGCTCGACGCAGCAGACGGGTCGGCCCGATATCGCGCCATCGTCGGCGAGGTTCCGGGGCGGCGTGGCCGCCTCGTCCTGTTGCTCGATCTCGACGATGTCGAGCGGACCATGGACCGGTTGCAGAACACGTTCCTGATCGCCGGAGGCGCGCTGTTGGTGCTGCTCGCGCTCGTCATCTCGCTGCTCGTTCGCCGCAACCTCCGACCGCTCGACGAGATGGTCGCCGAAGCCGAACGAGTGTCGGCCGGCGAGCGTGATCGCCGTGTGCCCGAGGACGGGCCGACCGAGGTGGCGACGCTCGGCGCTGCGCTCAACACGATGCTGTCGTCGATCGAACGATCCGAGGCCCAGCGCGACGAGGTCATCGAGTCGCTGCGCCGCTTCATCGGCGATGCCTCTCACGAGCTCCGGACGCCGATCGCCACGGTGCAGGGTTATGCCGAACTGCTCGGGAACCCCGGCCTCGATGACGACGAGCGTGCCGATGCCGCCGAACGGATCGACCGCACGGCTGCCCGCATGGCCCACCAGGTCGAGAACCTCCTCGTGCTCGCACGGCTCGACGAGAGCGGCACCCGCACACGACGCTCCGTCGACCTGGTCGGGCTGACCGAACGTGCCGTCGCCGACATCCGCGTCGTGGCCCCACGCCACGAGGTCTCTGTCGAGGTCCCCGACGACCGGGTCCTCGTCCTGGGCGATGACGATCAGCTCCGACGGACGGTCGACAACCTGCTCACCAACGCGACGAGGCACACCCCGGAGGGTTCGAGCATCGTCGTGACGGTCGAGGTGGCCGACGCGGACGCAGTCATCACCGTGGACGACGACGGCCCGGGCATCCCGGACCACGAGCGCGAGCGCGTGTTCGACCGCTTCCACCGCACGCCTGACGGCCGCACCCGAGCAGGTTCAGGCCTCGGCCTGGCCATCGTCGCGGCGATCGCTCGCGACCACGGCGGCTCGGCGAGCACCGGAACGAGCCCGGCAGGTGGCGCCCGATTCGTCGTGCGACTGCCGCTGCAGCCGTCGACGATGAACGCACCCGGCGTCAGTCGATAGGGTCGAGAGACGGCCGGTCATCCGGGTCGGTCGTTCGACCGGGAGGTCCCCCATGGGTCACCGCGTGACCATCACCTACTGCGTGCCTTGAGACTATTCGAGCTACGCCGTGAGCGCAGCCAAGGACATCGCTGTCAACTACCAGCACGTCATCGACGAGCTCAGCCTCGTCATGGGTGACAAGGGAGTGTTCGACGTCGTCGTCGACGGCACACTCCTGTACTCCAAGGCCGAGACCGGCCGCCACGTCAACGAGGGCGAAGTCCTCTCGTTGTTCGCCGACCACGTCGGCCCCGACGTCAGCGTCTACCCCCGCTAAGAGAGCTCAGTGTCGTCTGGTCGCCGGTCCCCGCCCGGCTCAGCGGCTCCAGCGGTACTCGTAGCCCTTCGCTGATCGGGACTCCACGACGAAACGGTCCAGCGCTCGCATGCAGTAGGCGACGCGCTGGGCCTCGTCGCGTGTGAGCTGACCCGACGCCGCCATGTCGGCGGTCGTGAACACCGCAGGCAGGTCGTCGGGGACGAACTCGTCGAGATCATCCGGACCGCTCAACCGGAGGATGTCGAGGATCTCGACCAGCCGCCGGTCGTCCGTGCGCC
>JAHDHM010000303.1:2509-4562 GCA_020631315.1 Acidimicrobiales bacterium | reverse complement strand
GGGCGATGGACCGTGAGCAGGCGGGCCTTGAAACCGAAGGTCTCGAAGAAGTTCTTGGTGGCCCGGTTTCCGGGGAGGGCGAGCGCGTCGATGCCGATGCACTCCCGAGCCTCGCACCAGGGCACGACCGCTGCGACGAGGGCTTCGCCGACCCCGATCTCGCGTGCGTCAGGATCGACGTGGAGATCCTCGATCACGCCGAGCGCGTCGCCCGAGCGGAGATGCTCGGCCCGAACCGCTGCGTAGCCGACCACGACCTCGTCGATGGTGCCGACGAACACCGCGTGATCCGGGTCGGTCAACGCTTCACGGAGGCTCAGCTCGAACGGCTTCGGGCGCGTCTCACGCACCGCCCACACCGGACCGCCGCGTGCCTCACGCTGCTCGTCCAGACCATCCTGCGCGAGCGCGACGATGGCCGGCAGATCCTCGGCAGTGGCCGGCCTGGTGGCGACCTCAGGGGCAGGCGAGCTCACGACTCAGGACTCCCGTGCATCGAGCTGATCGAGCTTGCCGATGATCGTGCGTCGACCTCGACCAGCCGTCTCATGGGCACGAACAGCATCGCGTTCGTCCTGCGTGAGTGACGTGAGCAGCGGGATGATCTGCACCGCCGGAAGACCGTCGTAGTCCTCGATCGGCAGAGCCGCCGGCTCGGCTGCCGTTGCCGGCTCCGTCACTTCTTCGGCTGCAACGGCCTTCGATGCAACGGCCTTCGATGCAACGGCCTTCGATGCAGCAGTCTTGGGGGTTGCAGACTCGGGCGAGCCGGCCGGGGCGTCGTCGCCGTCGAGAATGCCGAGATCCTCGAGCCGTTCCTCGACCTTGCGGCGGCCGGTCGTGACCGCCATCTCGCCGATCATCCGGGCCGCCGGCGCCTGCTTGCCGAGCCGTTCACGGCCGATCTTGGCGTGCTCGGGCATGCGTTCCCAGAACTCGATGGTCGCCCCGAGAGGAGCGAACACGAACACGTCGAGTGCGAGATCGATGGGGTTGCGCTGAGTCGCCACGGCTCCAGCTTGCCCGCCCCAGCGCCACGCCGCATTCACCGGGGCCGTGACCCATGGCACAGTGTCGCTGCAGCGGCGCTCAATCTGCGCATGAGCGACACGAAGTGTCGCGAACTCGCAGCGACGACTCTGCGCATGAGCGACACGAAGTGTCGCGAGCTCGCAGCGACGATTCAGCTGCGGCGTTCTTCGGCCTTCTTCTCGGCTTCGAGGCGGCCTTCGCCCCCGTCGCCCAGGTCCATGAAGGTGAACATCTCGGCCAACGCCCGGTGGCCGGCGACCTCGCCGATCTGGCGATACATCTCCTGAGCGACCCGGCGATACGCCGGATGGCCCTGCGGCGCCGAGCGCAGCTCCAGGGTGTGCATCGCCGACCGCACGTTCAGCTGCATCGAGTACCGGAGACGGAACGCCATCGCGACCGCATACGGGGCATGGTGACGATGCGCCTCCATGAGATCCTCGTAGAGGGCCGCCGAACGGTCCATCACCCGGTCGAACGCGTCCGCGTGGCCGGCAGCGTCGATGGCGGCCGGACGCACGAACCCGTGCCGAGGCGACAGGTCCTGCCACTCGATCGTCAGCATCCGGTGCCGCTGCAGATCCCGGAAGGCGCCGTAGTCGCTGAGGATGTCGAAGCGATAATCGGTCCGCTCCAACGCACGCCCCGGACGATGGCGGCGATTCGAGCGGTCACCCGTGTAGGCCCGCACCACGGCGACCTTCTCGTCGGCCGACATGCCTCGCACGTGGTCGATCAGCGTCCGCTCCGGCAGCGACGAATACGGGTAGAGCATCGCGGCGATGCACTTGTCCTCGCCGTCGGGATCCCAGTCGACGAGATCCACGTCCGGGCTGCCATCGACTGGATCAGGTCCCTCGACGTCGGCGAGGATCTCGGCGGCGATCGACTCCATGGCGGCCCGGTTGTCGGCCAGGTACTGCGACCAGACACCGCCACGCTCAGGCAGATCGACACGACGCAGGAACGACGGGATCACCTTCCGCAGCTCCTCGAGCATCATGTCCGCATAGGCCCTGGC
>JAHDHM010000303.1:0-2499 GCA_020631315.1 Acidimicrobiales bacterium | reverse complement strand
CGGATGGTCTAGCATACGCAGCAGCAGCGCCTCGTAGGCCTGGCCACTGCCGTAGATGACGAAGTTCGACAGCGACGCCGCGGGCAACATGCCGCGGATCGAGTCGAAGGCCATCGCCTTCACGGTCTGGCGATGCGCGAAGTCGCTCACGCCGTCGGGCCGGGGCGTCTTGGCCTTGAAGAAGTCGAGCATCGGACCCGACAGCTCGGCGTAGGCGTCGAAGATGCGGTCCATGTCGCCGACGTACCGGGTACCCATGCCCGACGCGAGCAGGTCGGGATCCCGGTAGTAGCGGTAGCGGCCGCCGAGACGAGTGTCGTAGGCCAGGTACCGGGTCGACTGCTCGAGGTACGACATGATGCGTCCCCACTCGAGCACCTTCGTCAGCAGGTTCGACGACTGCTCGCAGGCCAGGTGCACGCCGCCGAGCTGGGCGACGGAGTCGTCGCCGTACTCGACGAACACCTTCTGGTAGAGCTCGTCGGCACGCTCGAGCCCGATCGTCGCGTCGACGGTGTCGTCGCCGGCGATGTCGAGGTCGATGACGAACTCGTCGAGGAACAGGCGACGCAGGCTCTTGTGCGTGCGCGAGTAGCGGGCGAACATCGCGCCCTTGACCACCTCGGGCAGGTTCACGAGCGCGAACACGGGCTGGTCGAGGTTGGTGAAGTAACGACGCAGGATGTCCTGCTCGTCAGCGGTGAACTCTTCCGAGGCGTACACGCTCATCCGGCCGCTGATGGTACGAGCCGCGCAGCGTGGCAGGTGGGACCGCAGCGCGCGGTCAGGCGATCACGTTCAGCGCATCGGGTCGGACTTGGACGGCGAGGTCCGTCACCGGCCCCTGCGGCAGGCCGTCGAGCCACACGTGGGTGCCCTTCGGCAGCTGTTCGGTGTGGCCCTTCACGCGCCGTTCGGTGATGCCCGGATGCGGCACGTGGCCGCCGGTCGGGAGCCGCCGGCGGGCCTTCCACCGGTCACCCATCGACAGATCACCGGCGAACAGGTCGAGGCGGCCGTCGTTCGGGTGGCCTCGGGTGGCGACATCCCAGTCACCCAGGTACTCGGCGTTCATCAGCACCAGGATCGGACCGCGCCACCAGCCGAGCGGTCCGGGCCGGCGGGCGACGAGATGGCTGACGAAGTGTCCGACCTTCCCGTCGAGCAGCACGGTCGCGACGTCGATCGGTGCGCCCGTTCCACCCGAGCGCAGGCGAGCGACTCCCCCGGCCGGTTGGCCCATCGTCCGCCACAGCGACCCGCCGGTGATACCGACCGGCCCCATCGCGGGAGCATCGTCGTCATGGTCGCGGATCCACCGACCCACGATCTCGTGGAGCGCCGCCTCGGAGTCGGCGATGGGTGCGCCCTCGGGCAGCGACGCAGGCGTCCCCCACTCGTCCCCTGGACGGATCGTCACGATGCATCCTCCTGCGCCGCCGAGTCGGACCCGCCAGGGCCCGGTGCCCCACCGGCGCCCTGACCGAGAGAGGGGCCGTCGCCGACACGGGTCGCAGCAGCCACCATGCCGCGGTCGAGCGCTTGGTGCGCGGCGTGCGCGGCTTCGGCGGTGTCGGGGTTCGGGCTGATCGCTGCGATCTGCCGCAGCAGGTCCACGAGCTGGCGGATCTGGCGGACGAAGTCGCCGCCGGACACCTCCTCCTCGGCGAGCAACTCCCCCACCCCGATGCCGAGCGCCCACGCGTGCGCCGCGGCCACGAACCCGGCGTCGGGTTCCGGAGTCTCGGGTTGGCCATGGCCGCGCTGCGCGGCGGCGAGCCGACGGGCGATGCCCCTCAGGTCACCGACCCGGGAGCGGGTGAGGTCATCGGGGAACCACGGGTCGGGGCCGTCGCCACTCCCCCGCCGCTGGTACGTCATCGCCGAGGCGACCCCGGCCAGACGTGACGGGTCGAGACCGTCGAACACCCCGGACATCACGGCCTCGGTGATCCACAGGTCGTGTTCGTGGAAGACCCGACGCAGCAGCGCACCCCGTTGTGTGAGGCTCCACCCCTCCACGTAACCGAGCTGACGGAGGACGTCGACGACCGCCCGCAACGCGTGCCCGAGCCCGTCGGTCGCCGTCTCGAGCCGTCGTTCCACCCGGGCGGCTTCGTTGACGGCACGTTGGTAGCGATGGTGGTCGACGCGCCACGCCTCGACATCGATGTCGTCCGACGGCAGCTCCGGAGCCGCGTCGGGAAGGTCCGCGGTCTTGGCGAACAGCCGCAGCTCGGCCGCTGCCTGCTTCTGGAAGTCGCGTCGTTCCGGGCGGTACGGGTGCGGCAGCTCGATGCGGTCGATCACCTCGGGCGCCGACGCGAGCTCGGCGGCCGAGAGCATCATCGTCTTGCCCCGCTGGGTCACCACCCGCAGCCGTGTGCCGCCGTGACGGCGCTGCGACACTCCGAGCACCAGGAGCAGGTCACCGGCGCGACGGCGATCGTCGAGCAGCACGTCGCCGGCCGTGGGGTCTTCGAACCCGGCGAGGATCCG
>JAHDHM010000302.1 GCA_020631315.1 Acidimicrobiales bacterium | reverse complement strand
GAGCGCGATGGCGGCGGCCTGCGAGCGGGCGCCACTGCGGCACAGCAGAAGGATGGGCGCGTCCTCGTCGATGCCGTTGCCCGCCTACGAACGACTCGTTCACCTCACCTGCGGGGAAACTGAGCCACTCGACGAACTTCACCTGCTTGCCGATCGAACGGAGATCCGGCATGCCCACGAAGTTCCACTCGGCCTGGGTGCGCACGTCGACGAGCACCGCAGCTGGGTTCTCGGACAGCATCGCCCACGCCATCTGGAGGTCGATCTGCGGGATGGACTCGGGGTTCACGGCCATCGGCAGAGACTACGCCCGCCGACCTGAGCCGCTGAAGAGCAATGCGGCACAGCTCCGCTGCAACCAGCACAGGTCCGCTGCAACCAGCACAGCTCGCACTGAACCTGCACCACCTTGACACTCAATCCGAGTGGTCACTACATTCCTGCCATGACCGAGCTCACCCCCGCAGCCGCCAGCGACCTCTTCCGCCGCGACCCCGACCGCTGGATCCCCGTCGGCGACACCCGGCCCGACGGCACACCCGCCAGCGAGGTCGCGTACCGCAAGGTCGGCTCCGGACCCGACGTGCTGTTCGTGCACGGCTGGCCCTCCAGCGCCGCCACCTGGCGCGGCCTGCTCCCCCACCTCGCTCCCCACGTCACCTGCCATCTGATCGACCTTCCGGGTGCCGGCCACAGCCGCTTCGGCGAGGGCTCCGACCTCAGCATCACCGGCCACGCAGCTGCGGTTCGTCAGGTGGTCGACGAGCTGGAGCTCACCGACGTCGCCGTCGTCGGCCACGACAGCGGCGGCATGTTCGCCCGCTTCGCCCTCGCCGGCGACGAGCGCGTCAGGTCATGGGGTCTCGTCGACACAGAGCAGCCGCCCAAGCCGCACTGGCGGTTCTCGTCGTTCCTCAAGATCAAGTACGTGCCGAACTTCGAGAAACTCCTGGCGTGGGCCGTGATGCGGCCTCGCCTGCGTGCGAACGAGTTCGTGCTCGGCGCCTGCTTCCACGACCGTTCCCTGCTCGGCGGTGAGTTCGAAGAGTTCTTCCTCCGACCGATCGCCGAACAGACCGAGCGCCAGTGGGCGGCCGGCGAGTTCGCCCGCAACTTCGACATGCAGCTCTTCGCCGAGCTCGCCGACCTGCACTCGAAGATCACCGTGCCGGTCCAGCTGGTGTGGGGTGACAGCGACCCGTTCTTCCCCCTCGAGTGGACGAAGGACATGATGAGCGGCTTCGGCGGTCCGGTCGACCTCCACGTCGTCGAAGGCGGTCGCCTCTTCCACCACGAGGAGTTCCCCGAGCAGGTGGCCGAGGCGCTGCTGCCGGCGCTGCTCCCGTAACCTCGGGGTTCCTTGGGCTACAAGTACGACAGGGACGAGATCCTCGCCGCCGCCGTCGAGGCCGTGCGTGACGACGGACTGTCGCAGCTGACCTTCGGTCGGCTGGCCAAGCGCATCGGGATCAACGACCGGTCGATCGTCTACTACTTCCCCACCAAGGCTGACCTGATCAGCGGCACGATCATCGCCATCGGCGCGGGCCTCCAGGACGTGCTCGCCGAGGCCTTCGGCGACGAACCCTTGCCGGCCGAGGAACTGATGCGGCGGGCGTGGCCGTCGATGGCCGACGACGCCAACCTGCACGTGTTCCGAGCGTTCTTCGAACTGGTGGGCTTGTCCGGTGCCGGCATCGAACCGTTTGCGACGCTGGCGCCGATGGTGATCACCGCCTGGGCCGACTGGGTCGAGCAACGTGTCGTGCCCGGCCCCGGGGTCAGCGCGCGTGACGAGACGTATCGGGTGCTCGCAGTGTTGGACGGCCTGCTGATCGTCCGCCTCCAGCTGGGCGCCGATGCCGCCGAGGGCGCAGCCCGGGCGGCAGGCCTTCTGGGCTAGCTGACCGCGCGTTCGAATTCTCGGCCGAGCCGAAGGACGAGTGCGTCGTCGCCTCGGCGGCCGTTGAAGAGCAGGCCGAGGGGCATGCCGGTGTCGGCGGCACCGCACGGCACGGTCAGGGACGGCTGGCCGGTCATGTCCCAGATGGCCAGGTTGCCCATGCGCAGCTGACGGTCCTCGTCGGCGTCGGCGAGCAACCCGGCACCGACACGGGTCGCAGCACACACGAGCATGTCGAACTCGCCCGTCTCCATGACCGCCTCGATGTGGTCGGTCACCTGTCGCTGCATGGCGAGTGCCTCGTCGTAGCGATCGGTGGCCCCCTCGAAGATCGCGAACCAGTTGCGCAGCGACTCGCCGACGCGGCCCGGCGGCGCGTGGGCGACATCGTCGCCGTAGGCCTCGATCATGTCGGCACACAGCACGTTGGCGAGCTCGTCGATCGCGACGAGGTCGAGCCGCAGGTCGACCTCCACGAGGGTGTGTCCGAGGTCGTGCAGCACCTCGGTGGCGGCGCTCGTCGCCCGCCGCACGTCCGCAGCGCACTCGTCGACGAAGGGCCCGGTCAGCACCCCGATCCGCAGACGATCGAGTTCGGCCGGCGACCGCGGGTCGTCGTGCCCTGGCTCCTGGAGCGCGGCGAGCAGGTCCGTGACATCGTCGACGGTCCGGCCGATGGGCCCCACGTGGTCCAGATGTCGCGTGCAGATGCTGTTGCCCCGCGTCGACACACGACCGAACGTCGGCTTCATCCCGACGACGCCGCACACCGCTGACGGCTGTCGGATCGAGCACGACGTGTCCGAGCCGACAGCGTGATCGACGATCCCCGCCGCCACCGCGGCCGCCGACCCGGACGACGACCCGCCCGGATACCGGCTCGTGTCGTGTGGATTCCGACAGTCGCCGAACCAGTCGTTCTTGCCGAACGTCCCGCACGCGAGCTCGGTCATGTTCGTCTTGCCGATGATCACGGCGCCGGCGGCCCGCAACCGCATGACCGCGTCGGCATCGCGCATCGGTACACGCTGGGCATACATGCCGGAACCGAACGTGGTCCGCAGACCGGCGGTGTCCAGGCTGTCCTTCACCGCGACGGGCACACCGTCGAGCGGTCCGAGCGAACGACCAGCACCAGCACGACTGTCCGCTGCGTCGGCGGCCTCGAGCGCGCCCTCACGGTCGATGGTGATGAACGCGTTGACCCCGGCCACGTCCGCCTCGGCCGCATCCAGTGCTGCCTCGACACGGGCCCTCGCGGCCCCGCCCCCTTGTGACATCGGCGCAGTCTGCCACCTACAGTCGGCCTCCGTGAGCGACACACCCGCGACAGATGCAGATCACTCGAGCGCTGCAGCCGATGACCACACAGCGCTGTGCCGCTACGAGGTCACCGACGGCGTCGCCGTCCTGACCTTCAACCGGCCCGACCGCATGAACGGCATGACCGGGAACATGGAGCTGGAGTACTTCCGGAACCTCCAGCGGGCCGAGGCGGACGACGACGTGAAGGCCATCGTCGTCACCGGCGCAGGTCGCGGCTTCTGCCCCGGCGCCGACCTCGCCAACGCCCGAGAGCCCGGGGCCGAACCGCTCCCGAACTCGAAGATCTCGAACACGCTGCCGCTCACGATCGCGAAGCCGATGATCGCGGCCATCAACGGCGCGTGCGCCGGTGCGGGCTTCGGCTATGCCCTCCAGTGCGACATCCGCTTCGCAATACCCGGCGCCAAGTTCACGACGGCGTTCGCGCGTCGTGGCCTCATCGCCGAGTACGGCATGGCGTGGCTGCTCCAGCAGCTCGTCGGTCGGGCCGCCGCGCTCGATCTGTTGCTGTCGGCCCGCGTCGTGCTGAGTGAGGAGATGCATCAGCTCGGTGTGGTCCAGCGCATCGTCGAGCCCGACGAGCTGATGAACGAGGCGATGGCCTACGCCAAGGACCTCGCCGCCAACGTCTCCCCCGCGTCGATGGCCACGATCAAGCATCAGATCAACGCCGCCGCCGATCAGGACGCCATCAGCGCCACGTTGTTCTCCAACGACCTCATGCGGGCCTCGCTTGGGCAGCCCGACAGCATGGAGGGCATCACCAGCTTCCTCGAGAAGCGTCCGCCGCGCACCGTTCGGTTCCGGCACCCGCTTCGCCTGGATGGACGACCGCCCAGAACTGCCACCCGCTTGAGCGCGCCGAACGCGAACGACGCCCCTGACAGCGTCGACGGGCTGGGCCTCGTCGCGGCCGCGGTCGCGGTGTCGGCGTGGGGACTGTCGGGCGTGGTCGCCAAGGAGATCGCCATGGGGGCGATGGCCATCGGCGCCTACCGCTTCGGGATCTACGGGCTGACGATGCTCATCGTCGGGTTCAACACCGGCGCCCGCATCGACCTCGCCGCCATGCGCGCCTCGTTCTGGGGCGGGATCGCGCTCGGCGCCGACATCGCCCTGTTCTTCAGCGCGGTGAAGCTCACGACCATCGTCAACGCCACCATCATCGGCGCCCTCCAGCCCGTGATCGTCAGCGTCGTCGCGAACCGCGTGTTCGGCGAGAGCATCACCAAACGCGACGTACAGCTCGGCGGCGTCGCCATCGTAGGTGTCGTGGTCGTCGCCCTCGGTTCGACGGGTCGGCCGGAGTGGAACCTCGCCGGCGACCTCTGCGCC
>JAHDHM010000301.1 GCA_020631315.1 Acidimicrobiales bacterium | reverse complement strand
ACGGACCGAACGCGAACGCCATCGACCGGGTCAGCGCGTTCAACCCCGCCTTCGCTGCACCGTACGGCTCGGCGTTCGGCGACGGATGCTGCGACGCGATGCTCGAGATGTTCACGATCGCCCCACCACCGTCGGCGACCATCCGCTCCCCCACGAGCGACATCAACCGGAACGGGCCCTTCAGGTTCACCCCGATGACCTTGTCGAACAGCTCCTCGGACACCGAGCTGACCTTGTCGTACAACGGCGACATACCTGCGTTGTTGATCAACACGTCGACCTTGCCGAACCGCTCGTAGGCGGCGTCGACCATCTCGGCCGTCTGCGCCCAGTCGGCGACGTGGCAGCCGAACGGCAGCGCCTGCCGACCCAGCGCCTCGACCTCCTCGGCGACCGCCACACACGCATCGGCCTTGCGGCTGGTGACGACGATGTCGGCGCCCCGCTTCGCCATCGCCAACGCCATCTCCCGGCCGAGGCCACGGCTGCCGCCGGTCACGATCACCACCTGGTCGGTGAAATCGAGCAGTTCGTCGGTCATCTGATCCCCCAGCGACGGTCCGTCGGCAGCGAACACCGATCTCGGTGCTGCCGCACGAGTACTACTACGGTCGAACCAACGGCACCGCAGCGACGACGCCGTCACTGCAGCCGCACACGGCCCGACGTCGCCGATCAGGGGGATCTCACCATGCAGCTCGTTCCACTCGTCACCTTCCGAGCCAGCCTGCGCGACGGCGCCGACATGGTCGGGCCCGGACCGATCGGCCACCGGTCCGTTCACCACGTCACCGGCGGCACCTTCGAAGGCGACCGCCTGAACGGCGAGGTCCTCCCCGGTGGCGGCGACTGGATCGTGCGCACCGCCGACGGCACCAGCCGCCTCGACGTCCGGGCCGGGCTGAAGACCGACGACGGCGCCGTCATCTACGTCCGCTACGGCGGCGTGCTCAAGGTCGGCAAGGCTGCGATGGAGAAGCTCGGTGCCGGTGCGGACTCCGACTACGGCGACAGCGAGTTCTTCACCAACCCCGTGTTCGAGACCGGCGACGAGCGCTACGCCTGGCTGAACGACGTCGTCGCCGTCGCCGAAGGCCGGCTGCTCTCCGGCGGCGTCGAATATCGGGTCTTCGAAGCCCGCAACGACTGACCGGTCCCCAGTGAGCGACGTCGACGTTCCGGTCATCGACCTCGAGTCCGCCGATGTCGTGACGAGCTTGGCGTCGGCCTACGCGACCGTCGGCTTCGCCCAGGTGGTCGGGCACGGGATTCCTCGCGCACTCATCACCGCGGTGTTCGAGGCCTCCGAGCGGTTCCACCGGCTGCCGCTCGAGGAGAAGCTCGCGATCGAACTCGATCATCACCATCGGGGCTACATCGCCATCGACACGTCGACCGATCGGCGATCAGAGATCGAGGCTGCGTCCGAGCCGAACCAGAGCGCGTCGTTCATGATGATGCGCGAGGCCGGACCCGATGATCCCGACGTGCTCGCCGGGCACTATCTGGCCGGGCCGAACCAGTGGCCGGCCATCGAGGGCTTCCGCGACGTGCTCGACGAGTACGCGGCGGCGATGGAGCAGCTCGGTCGGAAGATGCTCGACCACTTCATGACCGCCCTCGGAACGAGCGTGCCCGACGGAGCGCTCGACCCACCGACTTCGTGGCTTCGCCTCCTGCACTACCCGGCCCAACCCCGACGGGACGGCACGTACGGATCGGCGCCCCACGTCGACTTCGGAGCGATCACCCTGCTCGCCCAGGACACCGTCGGCGGGCTGCAGGTGCAGCGCCCCGACGGAACGTGGCTCGACGTCGCACCGCTCGACGGCGCACTCGTGCTCAACACCGGATCCGTCATGCGCCATTGGAGCAACGGACGCTTCCGGGCCACCCCACATCGGGTCGTCAACGACCCGCACCGTGAACGGTTCTCGGTCGCCTACTTCCTCGACCCCCACGTCGCCACCGTCATCGACGGCCTCGACGGCCCGTGGACCGACGCTCCGTACGTGTTCGGCGACTTCCTCCGGGCAGAACTCGAGACCGGCTACGACCAGCACGCCACATCGTCAGCTCCGCCGCGGCCTGCGGACGCCTGAACGTCACCGTTCGACCCGAGGTCGCCGAGCCACTCACCTAACCTTGATCGGGTGACCGATGCCGCCGCGACACCGTCGAACACCGACGCGCACGCCCACGGGCATCACGACCACGATCACGATCACCACCACCATCACGGCGGCCGGGCATTCGGACCGTGGGTCCTGGTCATCGCCCTCGCACTCGCCTGGTTGCTGCGTGACCGCGTCGGGTGGCTCACCGCAGACGACGTCCGAGAGTGGTCGACGCTGTTCGTGTCGATCTGCGTGCAGGCCATGCCGTTCCTCGTGCTCGGCGTCACGATCAGCGGACTCATCGCTGCGTTCGTGTCACCGGACCTGGTCCAGCGGATCGTGCCGAAGCGGCCGATCCTGGCCGTGCCCTCGGCGGGCCTCGCCGGCATGGCGCTCCCCGGCTGCGAGTGCGGCTCGGTGCCGATCGCCGGTCGTCTGGTCGCTGCCGGCACGCCTCCCGCAGCGGCGCTGACGTTCCTGCTCGCGGCGCCGGCCATCAACCCGGTCGTGTTGATCTCGACCGCGGTCGCGTTCCCGAACGACCTCGAACTCGTCTGGGCCCGTTTCCTCGCCAGCTTCCTCGCCGCCGTCGCCGTCGGCACCTGGTGGGCGAGGCGGAGCGGCACCTCGTTGCTCGACCTCGACGTCCACATCCACGAGGACGAACCCGGCCGCTGGCGCACGTTCGTCGACGTCGCGTCACGCGACCTGGTGCACGCCGGCGGCTACCTCGTCGTCGGGGCCATGGCCGCAGCGACGCTGCAGCTCATTGTGCCCCGGTCGATCCTCGACGCCGTCGCCGACAACGAGCTCCTGTCGATCCTCGTCCTCGCCACGCTCGCCGTCCTGCTCTCGATCTGTTCCGAGGCGGACGCGTTCGTCGCCGCTGGACTCCCCCAGTTCTCGCTGACCTCACGACTCGTGTTCCTGGTGGTCGGCCCGGTCATCGACCTCAAGCTGGTCGCCATGCACGCCGGTGTGTTCGGCCGGAAGTTCGCCATGGTGTTCGCCCCGGTCACGTTCGTGGTGGCCATCGTGAGCGCCGTCGTCATCGGGCAGGTGGTCCTGTGAACCGCGGTGGTCGGGCTGCGGTGATGCTCGCCGTCGGCGCCATCCTCGGCAGCCTGCTGTGGACCGGCTCCTACGGGTCGTTCGTCCAGCAGCGCATGCAGTGGCCGCTCATCATCGCCACGATCGTCTTGCTGGTGTTCGGCGCCTTCGAAGCGTTCATCGCCCAACGAGAAGAACAGGACGACCCCCAGACGGCCAAGCGTTCCCGCGGCCCTGCCGTGGGCTGGTTGCTCATCCTGCCGATGGTCGTGCTCGTGTCCGTCGCCCCGACCGCCCTCGGCGCGTCAGCCGCCGACCGGGTCGAGGCCTACTCACCGACAGAGACGTCCTCGGGCTTCGACGTCCTCGACGACAGCACGGGCCCCGTCGAGCTTCGTGTGTTCGACTTCCTGAACCGGGCCGTGTGGGACACGGACGAGACCCTCGACGGCGTGACCGTCCGCCTCGAAGGGCTCGTCGTGAACGACGACGCTCTGACCGACGGCTTCAAGCTCACCCGGTTCCTCGTCAGCTGCTGTGCTGCCGACGGCATCCCGCTGCAGGTCACCGTCCACGGCGTCGACGCCACGTTCGAGAACGACACCTGGGTCGCCGTCGACCTCGTGTGGCGCGCACCTGACGTGCCCTACCAGGACACACCGACCCCGTGGACCGTCGAAGCCGACGTCGTGGCGGTCACCGTGATCGACGACCCACCCGACTCCCCCTACGAGTCGCCGTTCTAGTCAGTTGCTGCCGCGTCCGTCGAGTGGCCGAGGACACTCACACGGCTCAGAACGTCTCGATGGCGAAACGGCCGATCGCGAGGAACGCCGCCAGTGCACCGAGCACGATCGCCGGCGCCATCTCCTTCGGGCCGTCGCCGCCACGGGCATGGACGACCAAGGCGCCGAGCATCATGATCGCCAGACCGGTCGCCGCGATCGGCACCAGGATCGGAGCAACGTCGACAAGGCCCGGCAGCAGCACGCCGATGCCGCCTGCCACCTCCAACGCACCGAGCGTCTTGACCTGACCGTCGGTGGCGGAGTCGACCCACTCCATGTCCATCTCGGACAGCTCGGGGCGGGACTTCGACAGCTTCATGGCGCCGGCGGCCATGAAGGCCAAGGACAAGATGCCGGCGATGATCCACAGGACGATGTTCATGATGGGTTCCCTTCGAGGGTGTTGTTGAGATCAGACGAGGCGGCGCCGGGGTCCGCGGTGGTCGCGCCGAGGCGGAAGCCGGACGAGGTGGTCCAGCCGCCCATCGAGCCGGCCTCGTGGTAGTTCCGCACACCGGCGTCGGCTTCCGCAGCGCCGACCGCGACGAGCAGCGAATGCCGACGGTGCGGCAGGGATCGACGAGATCCGTGCGGCGCTCCGCCGGTTGAC
>JAHDHM010000300.1 GCA_020631315.1 Acidimicrobiales bacterium | reverse complement strand
GTGCGAAGAAGCACTCGAGTTCTTCTCCGCACAGCCCGCCATCTCACGTCACCTGCAGACCCTGGTCGACGTGGGTCTCGGCTACGTGCGCCTCGGGCAGCCGGCACCGACGCTGTCGGGCGGCGAGGCCCAGCGCGTGAAGCTGGCGTCCGAACTGCAGAAGCGGTCGACCGGCCACACCGTCTACATCCTCGACGAGCCGACCACCGGCCTGCACTTCGAGGACATCCGTCGACTGCTGGCGGTGCTGACCCGTCTCGTCGATCAGGGCAACTCGATCATCGTGATCGAGCACAACCTGGACGTCATCAAGACCGCGGACTGGATCGTCGACCTCGGCCCCGAGGGTGGATCCGGCGGCGGCACCATCGTCGGCGCCGGAACCCCTGAGGACATCGCCGCCAACCCGGCCAGCCACACCGGCCGGTTCCTGCAGCCGTTGCTCGAACGCGGCTGAGGCCACCAGTCAGAGGTGCTTCGTCGCCTCGCGAACCGACAGCGGACGCAGACGATCCCGGTACTCGTCCACGAAGGCACGCACGGCATCCGGCCGCCGTCGCCCGTGGGTGCGCAGGGCCCAGCCGATCGCCTTGGCGATGAAGAACTCGCGGTCGGTGGCTCGCCGCCGGCAGCGGTCGAACAACACCGCCTCGTTCGTCTCGTCGCGGTAGCCGAGCTGCTGGATGATCGACGTACGAACCAGCCACATCTCCGGCTCGGTGGCAGCGGCGTCGTTCCAGCTGTCGAGCTCCTCCCACCACGCCGGGCGACGCAGCGCTGCAGGTCCGATCACCTTGTAGGCCAGCGCGTCCACCGAGTCCCACCACGCGTTCGTGGTGACCAGCCCGGCCAACCACTCCAGATCGCCATCGGCCAGCACCCGCCAGTTCGCATCGAGCAGGTCGACTGCCACCTGATGGAGTTCTCGTTCGGGCTCGTCCCAGAGGGCGTCGACGAGCTCGACGATCGCTGCCCGGTCACCTCGGAGCGGCCGCACCAGCTCCTTCGTCGCCGTTCGCCGCGCCACCGACTTCACACCGAGGAACGGGAACCGATCCTTCAGGTAGCGCTGCATCGGCTCGACGTCGTCGGGGACCGCGACCTCGACGAGGGCGCTGCGGAGGTCGGTGACGAGGTCGGCCACGGTCCGAGTCTGACAGCTGGTCGGATCGGCCTGTCGAGGTCACCGGGAACGTCCCACCGACTCCCTAGGCTCGGGACGTGGCCCTTCGACCGGAACCCGGCACGATTCCCGATGCGCCGGGCAGCTATCAGTTCAAGGATCGTGACGGTCGCATCATCTACGTGGGCAAGGCCAAGAGCCTGCGCAACCGGCTGAACAGCTACTTCCAGGATCCGCGCAACCTGCACCAGCGCACGGCCCAGATGGTCATGACCGCCGAGTCCGTCGAGTGGATCGAGGTCGACACCGAGGTCGAGGCCTTGATGCTGGAGTACTCGCTGATCCAGCAGCACCAGCCTCGCTTCAACGTCCGCCTCCGTGACGACAAGAGCTACCCGTTCCTCGCGGTGACACTGGTCGACGACTGGCCGCGGGCGATGGTCATCCGCGGTAAGCGCAAGAAGGGCAACCGCTACTTCGGCCCGTACGGCCACGCCTACGCGATCCGTGAGACGCTCGACCTGATGCTGCGGACGTTCACCATCCGCACCTGTTCGGACAACAAGTTGCAGCGCCACGAGCGAGCGGGACGGCCGTGCCTGCTCTTCCACATCGAGAAGTGCGCCGGCCCGTGCGTGGGGGAGGTGACCCAGCACGACTACGACGAGATGGTGAAGAGCCTGCTGCGCTTCCTCGAGGGTGACACCGACGAGGTCGTCGCGGATCTCGAAGCCAAGATGGCGGCAGCGTCGGCTGAGCTCGAGTTCGAGCTGGCGGCCCGCTATCGGGATCGGCTCGCGTCCGTCCGCAAGGCGATCGAGAAGCAGCAGATCGCCGGCACGAAGAACGAGGACTTCGACGTCGTCGGTCTCGCCGAGGACGAGCTCGAAGCCGCAGCGCAGGTGTTCTTCGTCCGCAAGGGCCGGGTCGCCGGCCAGCGGGGCTTCGTGGTCGACAAGGTCGAGCCGCTCGACGGGCCCGAGCTGTCGGCGGTCGTGCTCGAACGGCTGTACCACGACGACAATCCGCTCGGGATGCCGAAGACCGTCTTCGTGCCCGAGCTGCCCGAATCGGCCGACGTCTATGAGGAGTGGCTGGCCTACCAGCGGGGTTCGAAGGTCGAGATCCGTGTGCCGCAGCGCGGCGAGAAGCGGGCACTGCACGAGACCGCCACCAAGAACGCCACCGAGTCGTTCAAGCGGCACCGGCTGAAGCGGGCGTCGGATCACAACACGCGGGCGCGGGCGCTCAACGAGCTCCAGGAACACCTGCAGCTGCCCGAAGCACCCCTGCGTATCGAGTGTTACGACATGAGCCACCTGCAGGGCACCGACTACGTCGGGTCGATGGTGGTGTTCGAGGACGGGCTGCCGAAGAACCGCGACTACCGCAGGTTCAAGATCAAGTCCGTCGCCGGCAACGACGACTTCGCCGCCATGGAGGAGGTGCTCACCCGGCGCCTCACGAACTACCTGGACGAGCGCGGCAAGCCCGCCCACGAGCAGGGCAAGTTCGCGTACCCGCCGCAGCTGTTGCTCGTCGACGGAGGCAAGGGTCAGCTGTCGTCGGCGGTGAAGGTCCTCGACGAGCTGGGTCTGCGCGACGAGATCCCCGTCGCCTCGTTGGCCAAGCAGTTCGAGGAGGTCTACCTCCCCGGCATGAGCGACCCGGTCACCGTGCCGCGTCAGTCCGAGGCGCTGTATCTCCTCCAACGTCTGCGCGACGAGAGCCACCGCTTCGCCATCACGTACCACCGGCAGTTGCGCGGCAAGCGCATGACGACGTCGATCCTCGACGACATCCCCGGGCTGGGGGAGAAGCGCCGTGCTCGGCTCATCAAGGAGCTCGGTGGCGTCGGCAAGGTCAAGGTCGCCTCGCTCGAGCAATTGCAGGAGTTCACCTGGCTGCCCGACGACGTCGCCCAGGCCGTCTACGACAAGATCCACGCGCCCTCGACTCGCAGGGCCGGCCCGTCCGGTGCGCGCGCCAGCGCGACTCCGATCCCGTTCCGGGAGTGAGGGAGCAGGACCTAGGGTGACGCGGTGACGAGCGACGAGCACATGCCGGACATCGACGGGGCGACCACCGGCGGTGTCGACGACCCCGACCTGTGGGAGATCAACGCCGGTTGGTGGCAGGACGGATTCACCGATGGCGCCGACCCCGAGTACGTCGAGCAGATCGTCCCGATCGCAGCAGAGCTGCTGGCCGGTGCCGAACGGGTGCTCGACGTCGGCGCAGGTGAAGGTCAGCTGGCCCGGGTGCTCGCCGCACAGGGTGCGACGGTCACGGCCAGCGACATCACCTGGAACCAGATCCTCGAAGCAGCCGCACGCGGTGGCGGCCCCTCCTTCGTGCGTAACGGAGCTGCCGGCCTGCCCTTCGCCGATGCCTCGTTCGACGCGGTCCTCGCGTGCCTCGTGTTCGAACACATCAGCGACGTCGACGACGCCATCGCCGAGGTCGCCCGTGTGCTCCAACCCGGCGGCCACTTCGTCTTCATGTTGAACCACCCGCTGCTGCAGACGCCGAACAGCGGCTGGATCGACGACCAGATCCTCGACCCACCAGAGCAGTACTGGCGCATCGGCGACTACCTGATCGAGGCCGAGACGATCGAAGAGGTCCAGAAGGACGTCTTCATCCCGTTCATCCACCGTCCGCTCAGCCGCTACGTGAACGCGATGGCCGACGCCGGGCTCGTGGTGCGGCGCATGCTGGAGCCGGCACCGCCCGCCGGGTTCCTCGAACGAGCATCTGCCTACGAAGCTGCGGCGACCATTCCGCGCCTGCTGGTGCTCGATGCGATGAAATGGGAAACGTGACCGACGCCGCGCCGCTGGAGCCGACGCCCACTGAGTTCCTCGTCGTCACCGGCGTCAGCGGCGCCGGACGTTCCCAGGCCGCGAACCACCTCGAGGACCTCGGCTGGTTCGTCATCGACAACCTGCCGCCGGCGTTGATCCCGAAGGTCGCCGAGCTCGCCAGTCCGGGTGCCCGCTCGAGCCGGACCGCACTGGTGGTCGGCAACACCCACGACGTCGACGAGGTGATGGCCGCCATCGCCGAGCTGCGCTCGATGGGCCAACGCGTCCGGCTGCTGTACCTGGGCGCCAGCGTCGAGATCCTGGTCCGACGCTACGAGGACACGCGCCGCCGCCACCCGCTGGCTCGTGACGGCGAGTCGCTCACCGAGGCCATCACCCGAGAGATCGAGATGCTCGAGCCGGTCCGCGGTGAGGCCGACGTGGTCATCACCACGACCGAGCTGAACGTGCATCAGCTCCGCGACCGCATCGTCGACCGCTTCGGCGACCTCGACGCGGACCGCAAGATGAGCACGAGCGTCACGTCCTTCGGCTACAAGCACGGCCTGCCACGAGACGTCGACCTCGTGTTCGACTGCCGGTTCCTGCCGAACCCGCACTGGATCGACGAGCTGCGG
>JAHDHM010000299.1 GCA_020631315.1 Acidimicrobiales bacterium | reverse complement strand
CTCGCCGTCGGCCTCACTGTCCGACGCCACGGGCATCGTCACCACCACGTCGTCGGCGTCGCCGAGCGCCATCGCCACGACCGGGTGCAGGTCGACGTCGTCGAGCACACCGGAGACCATCTCGAACGCCTGGTCACCGAGATCTTCGGCGGCTTCGGCCAGGTGCAACAAACCGCGCAGCGAGGAGGGGTCGATGTCGTCGGCGGCTGCCCGCAACACCCAGGTCTGGAGTGCGGCGTTCATCTCGTCGAGACGCCCTTCCAGGGCCTTGACCTCCCTGGCCAACGAGGTGTCACGCAGCACCAGGCACGAGTAGGCCAGACCGACGGCCGTCTCCGACAGGTTCTTCATCTCGACCAGAGTGTCCACCGCCCGGTCCAGATCGGTGATGACGGTCGGGTCCTCGACTGCCGGCGGCTCCCAGCGGGGTGCAGCAGCGAGCTCCCTCAGACGAACGATCCCGGTCGGCTCTCCACGCATGAACAGCACATCGCCCGCTTCGACGATCGTGTCGCCGTCGACGTCGGTGAGCCATCGACGGCCGCGTTGGATCGCCACGACGCGCATGCCGACGACCACAGGGAGTTCCATGTCGCGCAACGGTCGGCGAGCGAGATGGCTGCCCTCCCGGACGGCGAGACGGTGCGACACCTCCGCAGCGGTCGCCAGGTCGGCGATCAGGGCTGCCGGAATGCCGAGTCGACGGGTGACGATCCTGCTGATGTCGACGGCGTCGTTCGCGATGCGTTCGATCGCGGACACGACCCGCAGCACCGATGCCATCGCATCGACCTCACGGGCGCTGCGGACCGACAACATCGCCAAGCCGCGCATCTGACGGACCAGGTCCGACATCTCTTGTTCGAGGTCGTCGAGCGCGTCGGCCATGTCGGGATCGTTGAAGTAGACGGCCGCATAGGCGAGGTCGACCATCAGCTCCGACGTGTCCTTCGCCTCGGCGAGCAGGGTCTTCAGATTTCGAGGCCGGTCATCCATGAGAGTCCGATCGAGGCTAGGTCAGCGAGCCGCTGCGTTCCCGAAGAGGTGAGAACTGCGAACTGGGAACAGGTGGTGTGTCATGTCAGCGCCATGACCGCGAGCACGAGGGCCCACGCACCGACGAGGTCGACGGCGCTGGTGACGATGGGGATGCCGTGGTTGTCCGGGTCGAGACCGAGCCGCACCGCTGCGATGGTCCCGTAGTAGGCGATCGCGACCACGACGACCGTCGCCGCCATCCCACCGACGAACGACACGGCCACGAGAGTCGACCATCCGGGCGACGCGAGCGCGAAGACCGCAGCTCCCGCCGACGCCAGCAGGCCGTTCAACACGAACACCGGCACAGCGATCGCGATGGCGAGCCGCAGGTCCGTTCGGGCGCTCGCGTCGGGAAGCGGACGCGGATCGATCACGCCGAGGTGCAGCTTGCTGGCCAGCTGGGACGACAGGATGCCGCCGATCGCTCCTGCGCTGCTGAGGGCGGCCGGCACGAGGATGAGCAGGGCCGGTTCGGCCGAGAACGCCTCGAACTGGCGCTCGATGACCACACCGGCGATCGACAACAGAACGCCGGCGAGTGCCAGGACCGGCAACGACTCGCGCAGCACACCCCAGGCGATGGACAGGTCTGAGCGTCCGATCGCGACGGTCGCCGCGACCGCCACGACCACCGAGAGCACGGCGACGAGATTCGTGACCACACCTCGCTGGACCAGCACGGTGCCGAGCACCAGCGCAGGGAGGGTCACCAGGTCGCCCACGGCCGAGACGATCGGTGCGTTGACGTTGTCGAGATCCCACCCGCGGGTCGCGGACAGCGCTGCGAGCGCCAGTGCGACCAGCAGCACGACCGCGGAGCCGAGCAGCCCACCGATCACCGAGATGACCATCAGGTCGGCGACCGAGATGGTCGAGTCCAGCCCGAAGGCCACACCGACGAGCTTCGCTGCGGGCGCCAGGAACGCCGAGGTGGCCAGCGACGACACGAGCGCGGCGACGACGTTCTGGCCGACCACACCGTCGACACGGCGCGACACGACGAACAGACCCGTGTGGATCGCAGTCGACAGGCGGCTCCCGAGCGCGCCGAAGATGTTGCCGCGCATGCCGATGGCCGCCGGTACCAACACGAGGAGTCCGGGCAGCTCCTCGAGCGTGCCCGTCACCGACGCCAACGCCACACCGGCGCCGACGGCCGTCACCGAGGACACCATCAGCGCAGCGAGCGACTGGGCGATGCCCACCGGGTCCGGTCCGAGCAGACCACGTACCCGCCCCACAGGACGGAGCAGCTGGGTCAGTGGGCTCAGGAAGCGGCGACGACGACCCGAGGACACCCGAAAATCATGACACGGGCGTGCCACACTGCCCTTCAATGACTGGGTCCCTCTTCGCACGGCCGTTCGTCGTCGTGTCGGTCGTCGCCGTGTCACTGCTCGCTGCCTGCTCCGGCGACGGCACGTCGTTGACCGTTCCCGGAGAGGACGGCGCCACTGCGGCGCCCATCGTCGTGCCGACCGAGGAGATGGAACGCCCGCTCAGCGCCGCGGTGTCGTTCCAGATCTCCAGCCCCGCCTTCGAGGCCGGCAGCGAGATCCCCCCGGTGTTCACACGACGCGACGGCGACGACCTCTCCCCGCCTCTCACCTGGTCCGGGGTGCCTGAAGAGGCCACGGAGCTGGTGCTCGTCATGACGGATCCGTCCGCTGACGGCTTCGTCCACTGGGTCATCTGGGGGCTCGATCCGGCGACCCAGGGCATCGCTCGGGGACAGGTGCCACCGGGGACGCGGCAGGCGACCAACTCCTTCGGTGAGGTCGGTTACGGCGGACCGAATCCCCCCGAGGAGGACGCGGCTCACGTCTACCTGTGGAGGTTGTTCGCCCTGGATCAGCCGACCCTCGACGTCGAGGCAGGGATCGACGGCCGGACCGCGATCACCACGCTCGAGGCCCGCGCGATCGCGATCGCCGAGATGTTCGCCTTCTACGGCTGATCGCTCGCCGTCAGGGCATCTCCCAGCGCATCTCGTCGCGGTCGCCCATGTCAGGGAGCGGGATGAGCAGCGAGATCTGCCGGGACTGCACGAGCAGTCGACCGTCCGCCGACCAGATCTCACCGACCTCGTCGACGTAGCCCTCGCTGACCACCGGCGACCGGAAGAGCGCGTGGCACCACGCACCCGGCTGTGTGAACTCCGGGGCGAGGCCGGCACGGAAGTGGATGGTCAGCTCGATCGTCGGGGCCGCGAATCGACCGTGGTGGGCGATCATCGCCGGAGGGATCCACGCATCGGACATCGCCGCCAGGACCCGCTGGTCGAGGGGCTGATCCTCGCTCAGGCGGGTCCAACCACCGACGACGACCTCACCCGGCTGCGCCAGGTTCGAGGGACGTCCGGGCACGCCTGCCGTCCAGCGCATGTCCCAACGACCGCGCAACGGAATCGACGCGTCCGAGTCCGCCATCACCGGGCAGTCGTCGGGCGCCGCGACGTCGGGCACTGCCAGTTCGTTCCACTCGGCGACCGAGTCCTTGGCCCCCATGATCGCCACCAGAGTCGACGCGACGAGCTTGCCGTCCTGTTCCATCCGCTGGCGCAGGAAGGCCGCGCTACGACCGCGGCGTTCGACGATCGTCTCGATCGTCGCGCTGCCTTCGACCGGCGGGGCTGCGTAGTGCACGGTCATCGTCCGCACCGGACGGTCGTCGACGACGGCGCACGCGGCTGCGAGGAACTGGGCGGCCAGCAAGCCGCCGTTCGGCCCGGCGACGATCCACCAGTTGCGGTTGATCTGGACCTCGTGTCGGCCGGGTTCCAGCTCGGTCAGCGCAGTGTCGGTGTCGAAGGTTGTCACCGGCGGGACGGTAGCGGCGACGTCGGCCCACGCCACGCGTGCGCTCGGGATCTCGCAGCAGAACGGCGTGCCGGGTGGGCGACCGGGACGTCAGCCGACGGGGCAGCTGGCCATCGCGAACGTGCGGACTCGGCGATGCAGCGCGAACAGCAGGAGGCCGACGGCGAGCACACCGAGCACCGGCTGCAGTGGCCGGAACCAGTTCAGCGCTCCGCTGGTGCCGATGAGTGAGACCACGAGTCGGTTGCAGACCGGGCAACCGACGGCGAAGAACGTGACGAACGCACCGGCGAACATCGGCCGATCCTCCGGAGCGTCGGGTAGGTCGGGCGGCCGTAGTCCGAACACCAAGCCCGTGAGCACCGAGGAGACCACGAGGATGACGACGTCGACGGCACGCACCGGTATCGGTCGACCGAACACCGAGTTCTCGATGATGTCGGCGGGCACACCGAGCGCGACGAAGGTCACCACCGAGGCGACGACGGCCCGGAGCACGTCACGCACCGTCATGGCGCGGATCGCAGCCACGTAGTCGCCGAGTCCGACCTGTGGAGTCACCGGCGGTGGGGCGGTCGTGGTCACGAGCACATCATGTCGCCGCCGACGACGAGATGCCACGCAACACCCCGCACGGTGCGACACTCTCTGGATGTCTCGCCCACTGCTCGTCGTCGACCATCCGTCGGGCTTCGAACACGACACGGGCCCGGGCCACCCCGAGCGGGCGCCCCGCCTCCAGGCCGCCGAGCTGGCGTGGGCCGACCCCTCGCTCGCAGATCGTGTCCTGCGTCGCACGGCGGAAGCGACGACCACCGAGGATCTGCTCAGGGTCCACA
>JAHDHM010000298.1 GCA_020631315.1 Acidimicrobiales bacterium | reverse complement strand
TCTTGGGTCGTCTGACACCGGTCAGCATCGTGCGAGGAGTGGTCGAGCACGGGCTGATCTGCATCGCATTGGGTTCCACCGTCGTGATCCCGGCATCGACGGCGATCGACGGCCTCGGCGTGTTCGAGGGCATGGCAGCGTTCAACCTGGGCCGAGCCGTGGGGCTCGTGGCGATCTTCGCTCCTGCCGGTGTGGGAGTGCGCGAAGCAGTTGCGCTGTGGGTGCTGCGCGATGTGGCGGCCGACGAGGTGGCCCTGTTCGCGCTCGGTGCGTCGCGGGTACTGACGACCCTCGCCGAGGTGCTCACCTTCGGCGTGGTCGCCTTCGTCGCCCGGACGGGATGGAGGGCGCTGCCACCTGCCCGAGGCGACGACTCGATCAGCGAAAGCCCTTGAGCAGGTCGGCGTCGAGTTCTTCGCGCCGCCCCGTGAGCGACTTGATCTTCAGCACGCGGACGAAGAACCAGTTGACGTACCGCTTGAGGTGTCGTGGGAGTTCGACGGTGGCCTTGCGCCAGTAGAGGAACCGATAGCGGCCCTCACGCTGCAGCGCGACCTTCTTCGTGAACTCGTCGTGGAACTTCTCGACCTCCTTGGTGGAGGCGAGCTTGGCCTTGGCGCGGTTCGGGCCGATCAGCACCGGAACCGGAGTGCCCTCGGCCTGGAGGTGCTCAGCGTAGGCATAGGCGAAGTCGCCGTAGACGACTCGTCGCTTCTGGCTCTCCAGCACCTCTGCTGTCGACGCCGGTGCGGTGACGATGCGGCCGGTGGCTTCGAGCGCGTCCATTGCGTCGGTGGCGATCTTGTTGCGCGACACGATCATGCTCACGCCCGTGCGAGTGGTCACGGTGCTCGGCAGCCACGCATCGCCGACGACGAGATCGGCGAAGAAGTTGGAGTGGTTGACGCACACGTGGCAACGGGCGAGGTTGAACGAACGGTCGAACGCGACCTGGTAGCCGAAGTCGACGCGGCGGCCGATGGCGAGGTCCTTGTCGGAGGTCGAGATCCGCAGCTTGCCGATGGGGCCCCCGCCCCGGTACTTCACGTCCGTGATGTCGTCCGCGTCGAAGTCCTTGTAGCTGCCGAGTGCCCGCAGAGCGTGATGGTTGTACTGCCAGCCACAGAGCAGGCCGATCGTGGTGTAGATCCGGTCTCGGAGTTCGGGTTCGTTGCGGCGGATGTGCGCGTAGATGCCCTCGAGCTGGCACGGGATCGCGACCACCACATAGCGGCCGGGGTTCTCGCGCAGGATGGTGAGCGTCTCGGGCTGGGAGAGGTTGTGGTAGATCGAGCCCGGAAGCTCGTCGACCTGTTCGGGTTCGGTGAGCAGCCGCTGACGGAAGTCGAGGCCCGCGACGTGGCCCAGAGCGATCACACCGTCGACCTCGTCGAGCGACAGGTAGTGACGCAGCAGCTCCTTGATGAGTCCACCAGAGCTGGCGGCGAGGTTCCGTTCCTCATTGGTGGACTGCGCGAGCTGGACGCGTTCGACCACGCCGAACTCGTCGATCGGCGCGTCGGGGAACAGCCATCGCTGGATGCCGTCGTAGTCGACGGCGACACCAGGACACACGGCTGCAGCCTCGGGCCCAGCCGCATGGTTCGGCTGGTACATCAGCTTGACCGGGTCGAGTGTGACCTCGACCGAGGGATCGGCGTGCATGCACGCGCCGCAGCCGATGCACCAGTCGTTGTCGATGACGTCCTGGAGGCTGTCGGTCCTCATCGGTGGAGCTCCGTTCCGTCGGCGATGGTGCGTCGCAGCACGTCGACGTTGCTCAGTGCAGAAGCCTCGACGTCGCCGACGTGGCGCTCGATGGCCGCAGCGAGTTGCCGGCGATCGGTGAGCATCTCGATCGCGCGGGCTGCGATCGCTTCGGCGTCGACGGTTTCGTAGTCCATGACCGCGTCGTCGATCTCGAACGCTGACATGACCTCGCCGTACTTGTGGCTCCAACCGACCACGAGGACCGGTGTGCTCACCGCCAGCGACGAGACCATGGCGTGGAAGCGTGAGGTCACGACGAGTTCGGTGCGATCGATGAGGGCGCGCAACGCAGCGGGGCCGAGGTCGAGGTCGAGGAAGGTCACGCGAGGTTCATCGGCGAGGCGTGCGGCGAGCGCAGCGCCGCACACCAGGTCGTTCAACCGGTCCGGAACCGACTCGTGATTCTCCGGTTCACTGGGCTCGGATGAGTGGGCGACGATCACCACGTGCACGTCCGCAGCGGCGACCACCTCGCGGACGATGTCAGCCATGACGCCGACATAGTCGATGCCCTTCGCCTCGGACTTTCCCTGGACGAGGGTGCTCGGGGCGACGGCCACGAGGGGAACGTCACTCGGGACCGCGAAACGCTCGAGGGCCTCGTGCGCCGTGGCGCGGTGGCGATCGTCCACCTTCATCGCGAACGCCAGATCGTGGGCGTCGAGATGCTCGATGCCCGCATCGGTCAGCAACTGGCTGGTGGCCGGGCCGCGTGCGATCACCGCAGCGAGTCGGGGGAGGACGAGGCGAGAGGTGAGCTTCACCGGCAGCGACTCGAAGGGACCGATGGCCTGTGAGCACTTCACCACCGGGGTGCCGAGCAGCATCGGGACCGCGTCGATCAGAAAGTGGTACGGCGCGAACACCGCGGGCCGCGAGTCCGAGAAACTGATCCCGGTGATGTCGGCGACGACGTCAGCGCGTCGGAACGACCGAAGCACCTCGGTCCTGCACAACCAACCCCACGGCAGACGCAGCAACCGGGCCACGGCGATCAAGAGCGCGAGCGGAAAGTCCAATGCCGCGGTGCCCTTCGCCGGCGCAGCGACGACGTGCACCCGCTCTTCATGAGCGAGCGCGACGCGATCGGCGACGGGGTAGGTCGAGTGGACGTCGATGTCGGCGTCGTCGAAACGATCGACGATGGCCTGGATCATCGAGCCGGCGCCTTTGTTGGCACAGTAGGCGGCGCCGATCGTGGCGACGACGGGGCGATTCGTGGTGGGGGGCACGACGGGCGAGCGTAGCGAGCGGCTCAGCCGTCGCCTGGGACCTCGGCGTCGATCCGCTCGACCTGAACACCGCTCACCTGCAGGCAGATGTCGTCACCTGTTGCGATGATCACCGCGCGTTCGTAGGTGCCACACGCGAACACGATCTCGTCGCGCCGGTCATATTCGAACGGCAGCAGCTCTTGGGCGATCGAGCTTCGGGCGAGCAGCCAGAACGCTCGGTCCGGATCTCGGTGGCTCGGTCCCATGAACAGCAGGCTGAGCACGGCCGCCACCGCGGTGGCTCGCCAGATGGTGCGTTGCGAGATCTGCAGCAACTCCACCACGACGAGCAGGGCCGGGATCACCTGGAGCAGGTACCGGTTCCCGACCGTCTGTCCGCCACCGAAGTAGTTGAACGGGAACAACACCACGTAGAAGCCGACGTAGGCGGCGAGCCCGCTGGCGGCGAGCACGGCGTCACGATTCCAGTCAGACCTCCGTCGCCACACGATGACGGCGGTGAGGACGAAGGCTGCGGAGAGGAACGGCAGCATCCCGGTGTGACGGCCGACGAACACGTACACGGCTGATTCGGCGATCTCGCGACCCTCTTCGCCGATCACCTCACGCCAGTAGCTGAGCGAGAAGAACCGCTCGGCCATCGTCGGGAACATGGTCGCGGTTTCCGGTGTCGCGTCGAAGGGAACGTCACCATTCGGGGTGATGAAACGGTCCCCGGCGTACGGGTTCCAGGACGCGTTGCCGCTGGCCCGGAGATACGGGATGACGGCGACCACGAGGGCCACGAGGCCACTCACGACCCCGGAGGCAACGGCGGTTAGCTTGGTTCGGTGCTGCCACATCGCCGCGAAGCCGAGGGCTGTGTACACCAGGCCGAGGGTCGGTTTCTCGCTGACGCCGAAGCTCATCAGCGCTGCCAGCACTGCGACCAGCCACGGACGTGGATCCCTGCGTACCTGTAGGGCCACGAGCGCCACGAGAGAGGTGAGCGTTGCCAGGAAGAGATCGGGGTGGATCACATAGGCGAACGGATACGCGTTCGAGCCGAACACGAACACCGTCGACAGAGCGAGCGCCGGGAGGTCGTCGAGGCGGGAACGCAGGATCAGATGACAGGCCGCGGTGAGGACCACGAGCAACACGGCGTTGGCTGCAGCGAAGCCGCCGACGGCGCCGAAGGCCATGACGAACGGTGTGGCGAACACCGAGTAGCCATAGGGCTTCGCGAAGGCGTAGCCGTCGTCGGTCACCTGGAAGAAGAGGCCACGTGGCGGACCCCAACCCACGTCCAGGAAGCGATCGTGGTCACCCGCATCGAACACGAGGTCGCCGTCCTCGGCGAGCGACTGGGCCTGCATCAGGTGTGAGGCCTGGTCGCCGACCAGCGGGCCGTCGCGCACGTCGAACCGGGCGACTCGCCATGACTGGACGCCGACGAAGCCGACCAAGACGGCGAGCGCGATCCATTGCCATGCCGGTCGTTTGCGCGGCGTCTCGGGCCGCGGCGCCGCCTCGGGCTCGGGCTCCGTCTCGGACTCGATCTGGTCGTCGAGCGCGTCGACGTTGTCGTCGGCATCGGCCTGCATCCGGACCAGTGTGGTCTGTCTCGCCGCGGACACGGGGAATCCCTTGTCGCCCGACGCGTCGGGCGAAGCCGGTCTCGGTGGGAGTGGTGCAGAGCGGGCAAGCCGTCAGGGGTGTCCGAGCGCAGCGGTACGCTCGGTCACCATGTCGACACGAGTCCTGGTGATCGGTGGCGGCCCCGCG
>JAHDHM010000297.1 GCA_020631315.1 Acidimicrobiales bacterium | reverse complement strand
CCGCCGTCGCGACGTCGGCGGCGAACTCGTACTTCGCCTCCATCAACTCCTCACCGAACGGCGTGGCGGCCATCGCCTCGTAGGCATCGCCAGCCAGGCGCTGCAGGTAGCCGTCGACCTGCTCGACGAGCGTGCCTTCTTCTTTCAATGCAGCGAGCGCCGTGTCGGTGCCGTCTTCGAGCACGACGCGGAACGCAGCGCGGAAGAGATCAGACCGGTTGGCGAAGTACTGATACAGCGCAGGCCGTGAGACTCCGGCTGCGACCGCCAGGTCGGCCATGGAGGTCTTCTTGAACCCCTGCGCGGCGAACACGCCGATGGCGGCGCGGCTGATGGCGTCAGCCCGCTGATCTCTCGCCTCGTCGACGGTCACGCTCACGGAACACAGGTTGACATATTGGACCCGAAATGTCAGTCTGCAATCCGACCTGACATTTCGAACACGGAATGTCAGCTGCGACCGAGGGGACACGACCATGCTCGAAGCTCGAAGCCTCGACGGCGCCACCGCCTGCGTCACCGGCGCATCCAGCGGGTTCGGCCGCCTCACCGCCGAGCGCCTCGGTAGCAACGGAGCGCACGTCTTCCTCATGGGACGCAACGAAGCTCCGATGCTGGAGTCGGCCGAGAAGATCGCAGCCGCCGGAGGCACCGCCGATGTCAGCGTGTTCGACGTGACCGACACGCCGGCCCTGCAGCAGTGGATCGCCGGCGCCGCCGAGCAGACCGGTCGCCTCGACGTGTTGGTCAACAACGCCGGCTACGGCAGTGCCGGGCCGACGATCGCCGACGGCGACCCCGAGTTCTGGAAGGGCATGCTCGACACGAACGTCCTGGCACTCGCCGTCGGCTGCCAGGCGGCGATCAAGGCCATGCGTGCCACCAGCTCGCACGGCAACATCGTGAACATCTCGTCGGTCGCGGCCATCCGCCGCGAGTCCGGCGTCTACGGCGCCACCAAGCACGCGGTGAACTGCATCAATGCCACGCTCCGCCAAGAACTCGAGGACGACACCATCCGCGTCACGTCGATCATGCCGGGTGCATTCGCGACCAACTTCGCCCGCAACACCGATCGGGCGACGATGGAGGGCTTCGGTGCGATGGTCGGCCTCCCGGATCTCGAGTTCGATGACGAGGGGCGCCTGCCACAGGCACAGATCGATCACTTCCAGCAGGCGATGAGCACCGTCTACGGCGATGCCGAACACGTCGCCGCCGCGGTCGAGTACGTGGTCACGCAGCCGATCGAGCTGAACATCGAGGAGCTGGTGATCCGGCCGCAGAAGAGCATGTTCTGAACGACGCAACAGCGCCCCGACGACCACACACACCTGAAAGCACAGCCCCGACAAGGAGTACGAGATGACTCGCCTCGCCTATCAGATCCCGAACTTCACCTACCCCGGCGGCGACCCCGCCGGGATCATGGACAGCGTCATCGCCCAGGCCAAGGCGGCCGAGGACGCCGGTTTCGACCGGGTCATGGTGATGGATCACTTCTACCAGCTGCCCATGATCGGGGCCCCGAGCGAGCCGATGCTCGAGTGCTACACGCTGCTGTCGGCGATCGCCCAGCACACCAGCACCGTTCGCCTGTCGTCACTGGTGACTGGCAACACCTACCGCCACCCGACCCTGCTGGCGAAGACCGTCACTGCCCTCGACCACGTGTCCGGCGGCCGGGCGACGCTCGGAATCGGCGCCGGCTGGTTCGAACTCGAACATACGTCGCTCGGCTACGAGTTCGGCACCTTCACCGATCGCTTCGAGAAGCTTGACGAGGCCATGCAGATCATCGTCCCGATGCTGAAGGGCGAGACGGTCACACTCGACGGCAAGCACTACCAGGTGCAGGACGCCATGAACTTCCCGGCTCCGATCTCCGACATCCCGATCATGATCGGCGGCAGCGGCGAGAAGAAGACGCTGCGCATGGTCGCGCAGTACGCGAACGAGTCGAACCTCGGCGGCGCCACCGTCGACGAGATCCCCCGCAAGCTCGATGCCCTCGACGCGCACTGCCAGCGCCTCGGGCGCGACCGCTCGGAGATCAAGGTCACCTCGCTGCAGATGGTCCACGTCGCCCCGACGATGGAGGAGGCCGAGGCCGACCTACGCGAGACCGGCGCCGCCAAGGGCTGGAACGACGAGATCGTCGAGATGGCCAAGATGCTGCTCGTCTACGGCGATCCCGACACCGTCGGCGAGAAGCTCCAAGCCGTCATGGACACCGGCATCGACGGCCTCACCGTCAACCTCCCCGGCAACGGCCACCAGCTCGACCGCATCGGTCTCCTCGGCGAGGTCGGCCTGAAGGTCACCGCCTGACCTTGGGCACCTGCGGTTCCGACCGCAGTCCCCAACGCGACCGAGGCCGCCCGGATCACTCCGGGCGGCCTCGCCGTTTCGGGTGGGTCGTTCTCGGTCGGCCGAGACCCAGAGCGTCAGTCCAGCGGCGCCGGCGGCGGGCCGAGGACCTCCATGCCGTTGCGGGCGCATGCTGCGCCGACCTCGGCCGGGTCGATCTCGACGGGCTCGGGCATGACCGGCTCGTCGGTGAGCTCACCGAGCTCCGTCACGAAGTGCTCGAACACGGGCTGGGTCGAGGCGGCAGCCGTGACGGTGACGCAACGGGCCTCGTCGGACAGCACCTGGAAGGTGTGGGGCACGCCGTGGGGCAGCCAGACGGTGCCGCCAGCTCGGCCGATGACCTCGGTGTCACCGGAGCGGAAGGCGATCTCGCCGGACAGGATCACCATCAGCTCGTCCTCGGACTCGTGGACGTGCAGGGGCGGACCGAAGCCCTTCGGCATCGTGAACTCGATCGAGGTCATGGAGACGCCGGCCGATGCCGGCACCTTCGTCGTGGCGAGGTGGTTGAGGAAGTGGCGGTGTTCGCCCTCGTCGGTGCCGAGGACGTAGGGCCGGTCGGTCGACGGCAGAACGCTCGCCGCCGCTGCAGGGGCGGCAGCGGCCAGAGCGGTCGCCGCGGGGTTCGTGTGGGTGGGTGCGGAAGCAAGTGTGTCGGTCATGGCGACACCTTGATCCGGCACCCTTTCGAAAGCCTTCAGACGATCAGGCCTCGGCCGCCGCACGACGGTCGCGGGCAACACGCTCGGCAGCCGGGTCACCGGCGAGCACGGCGGCCTCGACGGCGCCGTCGTGGGCGATGACGTCGTACTCGTCCCACGACAGCAGGAGGTGGGCCAGCTGGGTCGCACGCTGCGGGTCGGGTCGATCGAGCGCAGCGGCCAGCAGGCGATGGCCGGCGGCGCGGGCGACGGCGAGTGCCTCGTCGTGTGGGCCACGCCGCCACTCCTCCGCTGCCTCTTCCGGGAGGAACGGTCCAGCGTGTAGTTCGACGATCGCCTCGTCGTCAGTGGCCGAGTGCAGATGAACGAGGTCGACATCCACCTCGTCGAGGTCGAGGGCGATCGTCTGACGGTCGGCGATGATCCCGCCACCGAGCACGCGCCGAACGGTCGACAACTGGACGGAGAGCCGCGCCCCCCAGACCGCGGGGTCAGGTTCGTCGGGCCAGAGGAGTTCGGCGATCTCCTCCCGCCGGACCGGCCACCCGCGGGCCGCGGCCAGCCGCTTCACCAGGGTCCTGGCTCGACGGGAACCCCAGGCGCTCGTCGGCACCTCGACGCCGCCACTGGTGACGGCGAAACGTCCGAACGTCGTGATGCTCGCGATGGCCGGAGCGGGCGGCGGCACACGCTGACTCACCTCACCGGTGACGAACTCCTCGAGGAGGTCCAGCCAGCCCTGGTCGCCGAGGTAGGCGAAGTGATCGTCACCGTCGAGCTCGACGAACGTGGAGTCGGGGAGCAGCTCGTGGACCTCCCTGGCCCACTCGAGGGGCATCGCGACGTCGCCGGTGCGGTGCATCACGAGCACGGGGCATCGGACGTCGGCGAGTACCTCGCGCACGTCCCAGTCGAGCATCTGGATCATCAGGTCACGCACGGCCGCAGACGATGCGGCCAGCCGCTCGTAGCGTCGGTGTCGGCTGACGAACTCCTCGTCGCCCACCTTCGACGGAGCGAACATGCCCACGACGGGCGAGTCCTGCGTCCCCCAGGCGAGGGCGTACTCCTCGCGCAGCCGGATCTGCCGTTCACGGTCGTACTCGTCGGGGGCCATCCGGCAGCTCGAGCCGAACAGCGTGATGCTGCGCACCCGGTGCGGGTAGGCCGCGGCGAACAGCAACGTCAGCGGACCGCCTTCGGACTGGGCGAAGAGATGGGCGCTGTCGATCTCGGCGTGGTCGAACACCGCCCGGAGGTCATCGACGCGCTGGTCGAGCTCGGGCACGGTCGGGCCGGGATCCGACGCGCCGGTGCCGCGCTTGTCGAAGTGGAGGAAGTCGCTGAACGCAGCCAGCTGTCGGAGCATCGCAGCGATCTCGGGCATGTCCCACGACGCCTCGATGTTCTGCGCCGCCGGTGGCACGCCGACGAGGATCTCGGTGCCCTCACCGAAGCGCTGATACGCGAGCCGACCGCCACGGGTCGGGGCGAACTGGACAGGTGGGCGGTCCACGTCGCCGATCGTAGGCCGTGGCGGTGCCGCTGGGCCGATGACGCCGAGCACGGCGTCGGACGTCAGCCTCGTCGGGCGCTCCACTCCGAGCGGAGGATGCTCATGACGATGGCGTCGACGAACTCGCCGTCCCAGTGGAGCGCCTGGCGACGGATGCCTTCTCGAACGAAGCCGACGCGTTCGTAGACCGCGATGGCCCGTGGGTTGAAGGCGTAGACCTCGAGCTCGAGCCGGTTCACCGGCGGTTCG
>JAHDHM010000296.1 GCA_020631315.1 Acidimicrobiales bacterium | reverse complement strand
GGCGAGCAGCTCGAGGGCAAGACCGTCGTCATCGTCTCGACGACCAACCGGACGCTCAGCCGCAACTCGTTGGCGATGCGCAACATGCTCATCGCCCGCGGCGCCAAGGACAACGGCGCCGCGCATGTGGCGCTCGTCGAACCGGACCTCTTCTACAGCGCCCAGGACCGCGGCCCGCGCATGGACCAGGGCCAGACCACGTTCGAGCGCGACCAACACGACCTCAAGAAGTTCGACGGCCAGCCGTTCACCGCTCGCCTCTACGCCGAGATGCTGAAGCTCGCCGGCGTCGATCGTGTCATCACGGTGCACAACCACTCGTCGGCCACACAGGCCGAGTTCACCGACGTGTTCGAGGGCCGGTTCCACAACCTGATCCCCTACGAGATCTACGCCGACTACCTACGCGAGTCGAGCATCGTGAACTGGGGACCCGACGGCGAGGGGCTCGCACTGTGCGCACCCGACAAGGGCGCCCGCGAGTTCGTCAAGGAGATGTTCGCGACCCTCGGTCTTCCGCAGGCCAAGTTCGTGCTGCTCGACAAGGAGCGGTCGGGCGAGCGCGAGGTCGAGATCACCCTCCACGAGGACTCCGACATGACCTTCGAGGAGATCGAAGGCCACGACATCGTGCTGTTCGACGACATGGTTCGCACCGGCTCGACGGTCGTGAAGTCCTGCGAGTTCCTGCGCCAGGTGCGACCGGGTCGCGTGGTGTTCGCCGTCAGCCACTTCTATTCGAGCGCCGAGGGTCGCGAGAAGATGGCGAACCGCGCCATCGACGAGATACTCACCCTCAACACCCTGCCGACCGTCCTCAACCGTGACGTCCAGGGGCGCCTCCGCAAGAAGCTGGTCGTGCTGAAGATCGAGAAGTGGCTGGGCCGAAGCCTCTGCGAGATCCTCGGACTCCCGACCCCGGAGGACGACGGGCTCTATCAGATCGACATGTCGTCGAAGAACCCACGCTTCATCCGCAAGATCCACTCCAACGAGGAACTTCCGGAGCTGCGCCAGAACGCACTGTTCTAGGCCCTCGGCCACCCGAGACGCTGCCGAGCGACGAACGCACCAGGACTCAGCCGAGACCGACCACGGCGAAGCGGCGGCCGAGTACGTCGTTGAGTCGCTCGAGATCCTCGACATCACTGGTGAGCACCGTCGCCCTCCATGCGGCGGCGACCACCGCCAGCGAGGCATCCACGACGTCGGACGTACCGGTCGCCTCGCAGGCGATCCCTGCTCGACGAGCCGTCGCCGCGTCGAAGGGCACGACCACGCCATCTCGAACGAAGCCGGCGATCCTGGCCTGACGGGCACCGGAGCGCCAGACCTGCGCGACGACACCGGCGGTGGTCATCACCGGCCGATCATCAGCACGCCAACTGACGATGTCAGAACGAACGCGATGGTCCCCGCGCTCGAGCGCGATCAAGGCACCGGCGTCGAGCAGCAGTGTCACGACAACCCCAGACGGCGACGCGACTCGGCGAGTTGCTCCTCGGTCACGGGTCCGAACTCGGCCTCGAGCGCCTCGAGCGCCTCGTCGATCGACGGCTGACCCAGCCGCGCCGCCGCGGCCCGAGACACCCACTCACTGACCGACAGACCGTCCTCGGCCGCGGCGATCTTGATCTGGCTCGAGAGCCACTCGTCCAGGGACACGGTGATGCGGTCAGCTCCCATGGCCGGCACCTTCGCTTTCGTCTGGTTCATACTTCCTCATACAAGTGTCGCAGTTGTCGTCGATCGGAGGAAGCGGATTCACCATCGCAGCCCGGTCGGACGGCGAGGACGGCCGAAAGCGTTCGGACGACTACGGCGCCTCATCTGACCCGCGGTAGCGTTGTGACGCGCGACACACGTGAGTGCTCGCGCCGACATCACAGGGGACATCGATGACCGCACTGCAGATCCCGTCGACGATCGACGACATCACGCCCGAGTGGCTGACCGCTGCGCTCGGCGAGGGTGGCGAGGAGTGCACGGTGGGTTCGATGACCCAGGAGGAGATCGGTGTCGGCCTCGGCGTGTCGGCCTCGATCTACCGCCTGACCCCGACCTACAGCGACGGCACCGGTCCCGAGACGGTCATCGCCAAGGTCCGTCAGGTCGACGAGACCGCTGCGGTGCGCAGCCACATGCTGCAGTTCTACCAGCGCGAGGCCAGCTACTTCCGTGACGTCGCTCCGCACAGCAAGGTCAAGGTGCCCCAGGCCTGGTGGTCCCAGGCCGACGAGGAGACGCCGGACTACTGCATCCTCCTGCAGGACCTCGGCGGGCTCCGGACGGTCGAGCAGGTCGAGGGCCTCGGCCTCGAGGACTCCAAGGCAGCGCTCGATCAGCTCGCGATCCATCACGCCGAGTGGTGGAACCGACGTGAGGATCTGAGCCAGCTGCGCTGCAACTTCCCGATCGATCACGAGATGTACCCGATCCTCCTGCCGGGTCTGTTCGCGAACGGCTACGGCGAGGTGAGCAAGCACCTGGAGGTGCCGGACATCGTGCACGAGGTCGCCAAGACCTACCCGGACCGCATCGGCGCCAACATGGCCAAGCTCGGCGAGAGCCCCCGCACGCTGCTCCACGGCGACTACCGGGCGGACAACCTGATGTTCGACACCGACGGCACTCCGTGGGTTCTCGACTGGCAGATCACCGGCGGCGGCACTGCGGCGTACGACGTGTCGTACTTCCTCAGCCAGTCGCTCACCAGTGATGACCTGGCCGCCCACGAAGCCGAGCTCCTCGCCTACTACCAGGACGCCGTCGTGGCGGCCGGGGCCGACCGGGACAGCCTGGGCGACTTCGAGTGGATGTACCGCCTCGGCGTGCTCCACTGCATCATCTATCCGATCGGTGCGGGCGAGAGCGTCGCGACCGGCGACCCGGCGGCGATCCCGCTGTACCAGGAGATGCTGAACCGGTCGGCCGCTGCGATCGACCGGCTCGACGCCGTCGATCTCCTGAACGGCGACAACTGGCCGAGCTGATCGCTGGCGCGGCTGACCCTGCGCCGAGCATCCGGCGCGGTCGGGTGACTCGGATAGCGTCGCCACGGTGAGTCGCCCCAAGATCATCCTCGACTGCGATCCGGGTCACGACGACGCGATCGCCATCATCGCCGCGGCCCGGTTCACCGAGCTGCTCGGCATCACGACGGTGTCGGGCAACGCGCCGCTGTCGGCCACGACCCGCAACGCGCTCGTGGTGACCCAGATCGCCGACATCGACGTGCCCGTCCACGCCGGTGCGGACCGGCCGATCCTCGTGCCGGCGCGTCACGCGACACACGTGCACGGAGAGACCGGTCTCGACGGCCCTGATCTGCCGACCCTCGATCGCGAGGTCGCGTCGAACGACGCGGTCCGGTTCATCATCGACACGGTTCGGTCGAACGACGACGTCTGGCTCGTGCCCGTCGGCCCGATGACCAACATCGCCCTCGCGATCCGACAGGCACCCGACCTCGTCGACCGCGTCGCCGGGCTGTCGTTCATGGGCGGCTCGACCGGTCCCGGCAACGTGACCCCGTCGGCCGAGTTCAACATCTGGGCCGACCCGCACGCCGCGGCGATCGTGATGAGCGCCGGGATCCCGAACGTGTTGATGGCCGGGCTGAACCTGACCGGTCAGTTCATCGTCGACCGTGACACGGCGGCACGGTTCGCCGCCGCCAGTCCCGCGACGGGCGCGTTCGCCGCCGAGGTGGTCGAGTCCTACGTGCAGGCCGGGGAGCGGCTCCGTGGCCGGTCGTCGGCGATGCTGCACGACCCGTGCGCCGTGCTCGCCGTCACGCATCCCGAGCTGTTCACCGTCGAGCAGCGTCACGTCGAAGTGTCGACCGACGGCATCACGGCGGGCCGGACCGTCGTCGACGAGCGCGGCTTCGGCGGCGTCGACACCAACTGCGGCGTCCTGACCACGATCCAGAGGGACGCCGGCGTCGATCTGCTCATCGAGGCGATCGGAGCCTGCCCGTGACTGCTCCATCGTCGACCACCACGGCCACCCGATCCACCGCTGCGATGGACCGATCCACTCCGGTCGTCCAGCTCGCGGACACTGCGTGGGCGTTGCACCACGACACCCTCAAAGAGCAGCTCCCGACGGTCAGCTGGCTCGTCGTCGGCACCGACTCGATCGACCTCATCGCACCCGATGGCTCGACGACGCCCGTCGACTGGGACGACGTCCGCAGCGACGTGGTCTGGATCGATCTCAGTGCCTTCCGAGCCGACTCGCGTCGCCGCCACTTCCGACTCGCCGTGTCGAGCACCACTCCCCCGGCGTGGGTGCATTCGTCGGCCGCCGGCACCGACGCCCCCATCTGGCAGACCATGCGCGATCGTGGCTCGATGCTGTCCGGCAGCCACCTCTCGGGCGTACCGATCTCCGAGTACGTCATCGGACAGGTCCTGCAGTGGTTCCGACGCGACGCCGGCTACGACACCGCCCGGGCGACGAAGACGTGGGACTCCGGCGAGTTCCGTGAGGTCCACGGATCGAAGTGGGTCGTCGTCGGGCTGGGCTCGATCGGTGGCCGGGTCGCCGATCTCGCCACCGCGTTCGGTGCCCACGTCACCGCCGTCCGGTCGACACCACGTGGCGACGAGCCGTGGCCGACGCATGCCCTGTCCGAGCTCCCCGACCTCGTCGGTGACGCCGACGTCATCGCCTTCTCGCTGCCGGCCACCGACGACACCGTCGGCCTGGTCGACGCCGCCTTCCTCGACCGCTGCAACGACGACGCGGTGATCGTGAACGTCGGCCGAGGCTCGCTCATCCTGGAGGACGACCTGCGCGACGCCCTGGACGAAGGACGGCTCGGCG
>JAHDHM010000007.1:27440-28679 GCA_020631315.1 Acidimicrobiales bacterium | reverse complement strand
TCCCTCGCCGACGCCGGGCTGAAGCGGATCAACGTGTCGCTCGACTCGCTCGACTGTGACCGCTTCCTCGAACTGACCCGTCGTGACGAGCTCGACAACGTGCTCGACGGCATCGACGCGGCCATCGAAGCCGGTCTCTCACCGGTGAAGGTCAACGCCGTGATGATGCGCGGCATCAACGACGACGAAGCGGTCGACTTCGCGACGTTCGGTCGCGAGAAGGGCATCACGGTCCGCTTCATCGAGTTCATGCCGCTCGACGCAACGGGGGAGTGGACCAAGGCCAAGGTCGTCCCAGCCGAGGAGATCGTCGAGTCGATCAACGCGGTCTACCCGCTCGAGCCGATCGTGCGCGGCACGGAGCCGGCGGAGCGCTTCCGCTTCGCCGACGGCAAGGGCGAGATCGGCGTCATCGCGTCGGTCACCCGTCCGTTCTGCGGCGACTGCGATCGTGTGCGCCTGACCGCCGAGGGCTCGTTCCGGACCTGCCTGTTCGCGATCGACGAGTTCGACATGCGCACCCACCTGCGCAACGGTTCGTCCGACGCCGAGCTGATCAAGGCCATCGAGTCCGCGGTCGGCACAAAGTGGGCCGGCCACGCCATCGGCCAGGTCAACTTCATCCGTCCGGCCAAGTCGATGAGCCAGATCGGCGGCTGATTCGGCCGAGGCTCTCGTGTCGCCCGTCTGTTCGGATTAGGTTGCTGCGCACTCGCCACGACTCTCGGGGGCCAACCGTGGACGCATCCGACCTGCAGCAGTTCGACCTCTTCGACGGTCTGAACGACGAAGAGCTCGCCTCGTGTGCGTCGCTGTTCGAGGAGCGACGGGTCCTGATGGGTGAGCGACTCACCGAGGAAGCCGACTTCTCGTACTCGTTCTTCCTTCTGCTCGACGGAGCCGTGAAGGTTACGGTCGACGGTGAGCAGGTCGACACGATGCAGCCGGGTGACTCGTTCGGCGAGGCCGGCCTCGTCAACGAGAAGCGCCGCAACGCCGACGTCGTGGCCACGGAGACGTGCCGTGTCGCCAAGCTGATGACCTGGGACTTCGACGAGCTCGTGGCCACGAACGCAGTCCTGGCGGAGCGAATCAAGGCGCAGGCCGAAGCTCGGCATCGCTGACCCGCCGGGCCGCTGAGACGGGCCGGGGCCAGCTCCTACACTCGGCGCATGGCCGACGAACTCCAGCTCACCCACCTCGATCCGCTCGGACGCGCCCGGATGGTGGACGTGACAC
>JAHDHM010000007.1:0-27430 GCA_020631315.1 Acidimicrobiales bacterium | reverse complement strand
AAGGAGCCGACCCATCGCCGGGCGGTCGCTCGCGGCCGTGTCTACATGACTCCGGAGACGACTGGCCTCATCGCTCGTGGTGCAGTGGCCAAGGGCGACGTGTTGGCCGTCGCTCGCGTCGCCGGCATCCAGGCAGCGAAGCGCGCGTCGGATCTGATCCCGCTGTGTCACCCGCTGATGGTCGGCGGCGTCTACGTGAACTTCCACATCGACGACACGTTCGTCGAGGTCGAGGCGTCGGTCGAGACCGTCGACCGGACCGGCGTGGAGATGGAGGCCATGACCGCATGCTCGGTCGCGGCCCTCACGATCTACGACATGTGCAAGAGCGCCGACAAGTCGATGGTGATCGGCGACATGACGCTGTGGGAGAAGACGGGCGGCAAGTCAGGACACTTCAAGCGGCCCGAGACGGTCGAGGAGACACTGGCCCGCAACGCAGCCGCTGCGGCCTCGGCGCCACCGTTGAACCCGTCGTTCGACGACTGACGACTCGTCATCGGAGCGTGATCCACCGAGCGTCGCGCTCGGACACGAGCTCACGCGGAGTGAGATATCCGCCACAAAGGTGACAGTGCGTTGCGTGTTCGTAGTCTGTCCGTAATAATGACGGCCGCTTCGAGGGACCTCCCTCGGTGGGCAAGCAGAACGGGCGGGCGCACTCGGCGCTCAACGACTGAGATCGACACGAGGGAGACACGACGATGACCGGCATCATTCTTGGTGCCCTCGCCGTGATGTGGGTCGTGGTGCTGGGCTGGGAAGCCATCACCAACATGCGTGAGGGTCGCCGTCGTAGCGACCCGATGCGGCACTTCAAGACCCAACTCAACGTGCTGGGACGCACGGTCCCCAAGACCGTGGCCGCGGCGAACAAGCTCGCCGCCGACACCGCACCCATGCGAACCGCTGCCATGAGCGCCCCTCGGGGCAGGGCAGCAGCCGCGAACCGTCGCCGCAACGTCAGCGTCGTCCTCGGCGCCGGTCTCGCGCTCTCGGGTGTCGTCTGGTTCGTCACGTCGACGCCGATCGCCGGCGGCGCCGTGCTGTTCTTCGGCGGCCTCCTGATCGCGTTCTCGTACCTGTCGATGCGTCGCCGTCAGCTCGAAGAAGAGCGCTCCCGGGTCGTGTCGTACCTGCCGACGGCGTCGCCAGCTCTCGAGCCCGCACCGGCTCGTCGCCAGGCCAACTGATCTCGCACGCAGCATCTTCGGCGACCGCTACACTCGGTCGTCCCGCGGGGGTGTAGCTCAGCCTGGCAGAGCACTTCGTTCGCAACGAAGGGGTCGTCGGTTCAAATCCGGTCACCTCCACGCAAGTAGGCCCGAGCTTCGGCTCGGGCCTCGTCGCGTCTGGCGACGCCTCGCGACTTTCCGCTCCGCGCGGGCGTCATCACATGTGAGACTTGGCGACAACGCCACCACACCTCTGGAGACGAACGATGGCTGGACTGCTCGACGACATGATGGGTGCCCTCGGTGGCGCAGCAGGCGAGGGCGGCGTCGGTGCCCTGCTCGGCGGCGCGCTCGGCGGTGGCGACGACGACGCCAAGGTCGAGGCGGCGGCCTCGGGTGGCATCGCCGCGATCCTGAGCGGTCTGTCGAACAACGCCGCCGGCGGCGGTGCTGCAGGCCTCCTCGGTGCACTCCAGCGCGACCACGACGGTTCGGCACTCGACGACATCGGCTCGGCCATCGGCGGTGGCCGTGACGCCGAAGGCGAGAAGATCATCGGCCACGTCTTCGGTGCGAACTCGCCGCAGGTGGCTCAGAAGATCGCTGCCGACAGTGGTCTCGACATCGGCCAGGTCACCAAGCTCCTCCCGAAGCTGGCGCCGCTCGTGATGGGCATGCTCGGCAAGAAGGCCAAGGACGACGGTCTCGACGAGGGTGGCCTGGCCGGCATGCTCGGTGGTGCTGCGGGCGGGTTCGACCTCGGCGACATCATGGGCATGCTCGGTGGTGGCTCCGGCGGCGCTGCCGGCATCGGCGGCATGCTCGGCAAGCTCAAGGGTCTGCTGGGCCGCTGAGCCACACGTTCGACGGCCGAGGTGCGGCGGGAAACGTCGGCGGCCTTGGCAAGATGACGTCGTGATCCTTCGTCGTCGGCCTGCCGAAGAACCGACACCCGCCGCACTGTCGCCCGATCGGGAGCGGCTTCGCGCGGCGCGGACGCTCATCGAACGTCACACCGACGATCACGCGATCTCGGCGGCGCTCGAACGCGTCGACGCTGCGCTCGTCGAGTCGGCAGACGATCGCGATCGCATCGAACAGGCGCTCGAGGACCTCGGTGGTCTCCGGGTGACCGCTGAGCTGAAGACCGCACTGCGGGCCCGGCTGGACGTCACCGCCCCCGACACGGCGCACATCCTGTCGCTGCGCCGTCGGCACGAGGCGATCCACACACTGCTCGGCCGACGTGACGATCTCGACCGCCATGTCGAGGCCACCATCGCCGACGTGGAGTCGTTGGTCGCCGAGACGGTCACGGCATCGGTCACGTCGGACCGGACCGAGCTCGACCGTCTCGTTCAGCAGCTCACCGCCGACGCAGCCGCGTTGACGGCGGCCCACGAGGAAGTCGCACGCATCGGTGAGGGTGCGTCGTGAGGCCGGGCGACACCATGAAGAGGACTGCGTCATGAACTGTCCGCTGTGTCACAACCGTGCGCTGGTGGCCCACCACCGAGGCGGCGTGGAGATCGACGTCTGTGCTCACTGCAAGGGGGTCTGGCTCGACCGCGGTGAGCTGGAGAAGCTCCTCGACGGCCGGTCGCCGTCTGCGCCTCCGGTTCCCGAGGGTGGCCCGACCGGTCTGGCGACGGGAACTGCGACACCAGGCTCGGTCGGCACGTGGGGCAAGGCCGACAAGCCCAAGAAGCCGAAGTCGAAGAAGAAGCGCAAGAAGAACTTCGGCGAACGCCTCGGCGACGTGCTCGAGGACGTCCTCGACTTCTGACGCACTGCCGTTCGAGACCAACGGCTGCTGAACCCATAGCCTCGGCCGGATGGTCTGGATCCCGGTCACGCTCGCGGCCGCGCTGTTCCAGATACTGCGGACCTCGCGCCAACACGAGCTGCGGTCGGTGCTCGACACCAGCGCTGCCGGGTTCGTGCGGTACGCGTTCGGGTGGCCGCTCGCACTGGTCGCCCTCGGGGTGACGCTGGCGGTCGGGCCGCACTCCTTCCCGGACCTGCCGTTGCGCTTCTGGGTGTTCGTGACCCTCGGCGGACTCGCACAGATCATCGCGACGGTCGCGCTGCTCACCTCGTTCAAGTGGCGGGACTTCGCCATCGGCACCGTGTACTCCAAGACCGAGGTCGTCCAGGTGGCCGTCGTGTCGGCCGTGTTGCTCGACGAACCCATCGGCGCCTGGGCGTGGATCGGCGTCGTGGCAGTGCTGGTCGGTGTCGCGTGGCTCGCTGCCCCGGGTCGGCTCGGTGACCTGGCTCAGCGACTCGGTGACCGGGCCGCACTGATGGGCGCTCTGGCGGGTGGCCTCTTCGCGGTCGCCGCCGTCGGGATCCGGGGCGCATCCAACGCGCTGGACGCGGATCTGCCGGCCTCGTTCCGAGCGCTGGTCACCCTGTCGGTGATGCTCGGCATCCAGACGATGATCAACGCCGCTCAGCTGGCGCTCACCGATCGCACCCAGCTGCCTGCGGTCCTGCGCAACTGGCGTCGGGCCATGCCCGTCGGTGTGCTGTCACTGCTCGGCTCGTTCGCCTGGGCGTGGGCCATGACCCTCACCAGTGCGGCCAAGGTCCGGACCCTCGGGCAGGTCGAGTTGGTCATCGCCTTCGCCATCTCGACCTGGTGGCTCGGGGAACGGCACGGCCGCAGCGAGTACGTCGCGAGCGCCATCGTCCTCGCCGGCGTCGGCGTGGTCGTGGCCCTGGGCTGAGCCCGGTTGCACTCCGCTCGAACGTGACGCGGAACACGGTCCCGCGGCCTGGGGTTCACCGCCCGGTGGCACTAGCGTTCTCTCTCGTGGCTCGTTCGAACCCCCTCGGGCGCCAGGTCGATTCGCCGTCGCCCACCAGGCTGCTGTGGCCGCTGCTGCTCGTCGCGTTGTTCGCGACGGCGTGCGGTGGTGCTGCCGCCGTTCCCGACGAAGGCCCCTATGCGGGTGTCGAGCTCGAGATCCCGCTCGAGAAGCCCGACATCACCCTCATCGACACCGACGGCGAGCCCTGGTCGCTTCGGGAGGAGACCGAGGGGGCGTTGACGCTCCTGTACTTCGGGTACACGAACTGCCCCGACGTCTGCCCGATCCATCTCGCACAGCTCGATGCCGTGCTGTCTCGGCCCGGCATGCCCCGCAACGTCGAGGTCGTGCTCGTCACGATCGACCCGGCCCGAGACGACGAAGCCACGTTGCGCCGGTTCCTTGACCAGTTCGACGACGACTACATCGGGCTCACCGGCACCCTCGACGAGGTGCAGCAGGCGCAGATCGACTTCGGCCTGGCGGTCGCGGTCGAAGAAGAGCCCGGTGTGTTCGGCCACGGCACCCAGGTGTTCGCGTTCGCCCCGGACGGCTACGCCTACACCGTGTACCCGCAGGGCACCCGCCAGTCCCACTGGATCGACGACCTGCCGCTGCTCGACGAACTGGACGGTGATCCCACATGAGGTTCTGGTGTTCGACGATCGAGGTCCCGTGGTCCTGGGAGTTCCGGGCGTACCCGGGCATCTGGGCTGCGGTCGCGATGCTGGCCGGACCGTACCTGTGGGCGGTGCGCCGCCGTCGTGAGCGGGTCGGCGCCGACCCCGAGCAGGCCCGCCGCACCCGCTTCTACCTCGCCGGCGTGCTCGCCTTCTGGGTCGCGACCGACTGGCCGCTCGGCCTGCTCGGTGCGAGCTACGTCGCCTGGGCCCACATGGTCCAGTTCCTGCTCTACACACTCGTCGCCGCACCGCTGATGCTGCTCGGCATCCCCGAGTGGATGGGCCGCCGCATCCTCGGCCGCCTGCGCCTGTACCGGGTGGTCTCCTGGATCGCCCGTCCGGTGCCGGCTGCGCTCATCTTCAACGGTCTGCTCGTGTTCACCCACTCGCCGTGGACGGTCGAGGTGTTCCGTGCGAGCGAAGTCGGTTCGTTCGCCATGGACGTCGTCTGGTTGCTGATGGGCTTCCTCTTGTGGCTGCCGATCATCTCGCCGCTGCCCGAGATGACCCGTTCGGGCCCACCGGTGAAGATGGCGTACCTGTTCCTCGCCGCCGGCGTGGTTCCCGCCGTGCCCGCCGGCTTCCTGACGTTCGCCGAGACCCCGCTCTACTCGGTGTACGAGCTGGCGCCCCGTTTCCACGGCCTCGCAGCCGGCACCGATCAGCAGATCGCCGGTCTCGTGATGAAGCTCGGGGGTATCCCCATCATCTGGGGCACCATGCTGGCGATCTGCGTGAAGTGGCTGCGGCCCGCGGAGTTCTCCGCCGGCACACGCATCACGGGCGACGGCACCGTGGTCACCGCGTCGTCGGAACCCGACGCCGTCGCATGAGCCGAACGGGCTGAGCGTTCGTTCGGAGAAATCCGACGATCACACTCGTCATCGGCTCAGCGCGGTCGCTGAACGTCCGATCAAGTCTTCATGGCCCGACGTCCGCGCGTGCTCTTCGCCTGCAACTGTTGTGATGAAGCCCTGGTGTGGCCGTCCGAGGAATGGCGTGATGGCGATCCCGATGGCGGCTGCCTCTACACCGTCGCCGACGGCTTCCACGTCCAGTCCGAGGATGCTGTCGGGCGTCCGACGGTGGTGTTGCACCCCGACCGCATGTGGCGTCTGACGATCGATCCGTCAGGCCGTGCGCGGTGCTCGCAGGGCCATCCCGTCGGCGTGGCGACCACCGGGCAGAACGCGCCGCCGTGGTACATCTCGCTGTGGACCGAGAAGGTGTCGACGCGCGACATGCGCGGCCGCGTCTGAAGCCGGCGGCCGATCATCGGCCGAGCAGAGCGTGGCCTCAGTTGGCCATCGACAGTGCCCACAGGTACGCCGCGACCATGACCGCGACGGCGAACGCGACGGCGAGCACCGTGGCGAACTGGTCGTAGTAGCGGAACGTCGGTCGACGACGTGGGCGTCCGAGCACCCCTCCATGATGGCGCACCCGACGCGAACGGCGACGTCGATGCCGTTTCGTCGCGGCGTTGTGCCACATCCGCTCAACTGGGTGGGGGCCCGGTCGACCAGATAGTCAACGGCGCAACACTCCGATCCGGCCCGCCAGGTGTCTCCAGCAGGTCTTGATCTCTCGGTCCGACGAATTCCCTCCTCGAAGGATCGAACCCGTGTTTCGCTGGCATCGGCCCCCGTTTCCCCCGGCGGGGGTCGATGCGCGTCCGCCCTCGGGCGCGCCCGCCTTCGGGCGGGTGCGCGATCAAGTACTGCGCGCCCGCCTTCGGGCGGGTGCGCGATCAAGTACTGCGCGCCCGCCCTCGGGCGGGAGCGCGATCAGATCTGGGTGGCGAGGCGTGCGGACTCGCGGGTGCGGGCCGCGAGGTTGATGCGCATCCGTTCGAGGTGCTGGTCGATGGTGGCGCCACCTTGTGGCACCGGGTGCTCGGCCAGGAACCCGCTGATGTCGTGGGCGGTGGCGTCGTCGACGATCGCCGTGATGCCCGAGACCATGCGGGGGATCGAGTTGTTCGGGAACCGCTCGGCGAGCTCGTCCCAGTGGGTGCGTACGAAGTTCCAGGCCATCGGTCCGTGCTCGCGGTGGGCGATGGCCGTGGCCAGGATGTAGGGCGCGTTCTGGGTCCGGATGGTGGTGCGGCACGCTTCGAGCGTCCGCGCCATCTGTTCGGCGGTGGGGAACGCGGGCAGGCTCATCAGGTAGCGGAGCTCTTCTTGCGGGGTTCCGGCGTTGGCGACTCGCCGGACCACGTCGTCGTAGCGGGCGTCGTCGCCGTGTTCGGCGACCACGGCGATGGCTGCGGCGAACAGGGCCGGGTCGACACCGTTCGGGCCCCGGTCGAACAGCTCGTCTGCGAGGTCGATCACCCGGGGGACGGCACCTTGTGCGCCGGCGAGTCGGAACAGGAGGCCGCGCAGTTCGCGGGTGAGGGGATCCTCGCCCTCGGCGGTCTCGGTGCCGAGGATGTCGAGCGCGGTCGTGGTGAGGCGGGCGACTCGCTGACGAAAGCGCGGAAGTGTCTCGTCGTCGACGAGACGATCGAGGAGTCCGAGCCCGGCACCGATCGATCGCCACACACCGAGGTCGGTCTCGTAGGCGAACTCCTCGGCGAGCACCATGATCGAGTACGCGTCGGCGTCGCCGGAGATGACGGACGCGACGAGGTCGTCGACGAGTGCGGCTCGTTCGGTGGCCGACAGGACCTCTTGGGCCTGGGTGACGAGCGCGTCGTGGAGTTCGCCTCGGTAGTTGACCCGATAGAAGCCGTGGGCGCCGTCGTTGGCGACGACCCACTCCGGGCGTCCTCCGAGTTCCACGACCGCTTCGGTCGACTCGAGGATCAGCCGGTGTTCGACGACCTCGCCGTCGACCTTCGCCCGTAGCGAGATCGGGACGTGCCATTCGGTGTCGCCGGTGTTGTCGAAGCGGAAGATGCGTTGGCGGAGCTTGATGCCCGCGTCGGTCGCTTCGACGGTGATGATGGGGTGCCCTGCCCGGTAGATCCAGGTGTCCATCATCGCCCGGACGGGCGACCCGGTGGCGGTCTCGATGGCGTCCCAGAGATCGGTGGTGACGGTGTTGCCGAGCGAGTGTGTGGAGAGATAGTGGCGGACGCCGTCTCGGAACTGCTCCTCGCCGAGGAACTGTTCGAGCATGCGGACGAGGGCCGCGCCCTTCTCGTAGGTGATGACGTCGTACATCGCCTCGGCGTCGTCGGGGGAGTGCACCGGGAACTCGACCTTGCGCGTCGACGCCAGTGAGTCGACGGCAAAGGCCGGCGCGCGGTCACGGCTGAACTGGTCCCAGCGGCGCCACTCGGGCTTGAAGGCGTCGGTGGTCGCGACCTCCATGAAGGTGGCGAACGCCTCTTTCAGCCAGATCCCCTCCCACCACTCCATGGTCACGAGGTTGCCGAACCACATGTGGGCGATCTCGTGGGCGATCACGTCCGACATCCGCATGAGTTCGTTGGTCGTCGCGGTGGCGGGGTCGGCCAGCAGCAACGTCTCGCGGAAGGTGACGCAGCCCATGTTCTCCATGGCCCCGAACGCGAAGTCGGGTGCTGCGACGAGGTCGAGCTTGTCGCCCGGGTAGTCGGACTCGAAGTAACGCTCGAGCCAGTCGAGCGAGAAGGCGCCGGCCTCGACGGCGAAGTCGGTGAGGTGGCCCTTGCCGGGCGGGTGGACCACGCGGATCGCGGTGTCGCCCACCATCACCGGCTCGGTGGCCTCGAGCTCACCCACGACGAAGGCCACGATGTAGGTGGACATCGAAATGGTGTCGGCGAACTCGGTGCGGACCCGTCCGTCGTCCAGGGTGGTGGTCGACGTCGGTCGGGTGCACGACAGTGCGGTGAGCCCGGGGTCGGTGGTCAGGGTGACGCCGAAGACGGCCTTCGCATCGGGTTCGTCGACACACGGGAACGCGCGCCGGGCGTTGGTCGACTCGAACTGGGTGATCGCGATCGTGTGCTCGACACCGTCGTCGTCGGTGTAGGTGGACCGATAGAACCCGCGGAGCTGATCGTTGAGCACGCCCTCGAAGTCGATGGCGGCGACCAGGGTGCCCGACTCGACCGTCTCGGCGAGCTGGATGGTCAGGCGTTCCAACTCGTCGTCGATGGTGAGGCTCGTGACGGTCTGTTCGTGCCCGTCGACTCGCACCTCGATCGTGCCGATCCGCAGCTCGGCTGCGTTGAGGACGATCTGGTCGGTGGGCTCCTCGACGGTGAACTGGGCGTCGACGTGGCCGTCGAAACGTGCGCTGCCGATGTCGGGCGTCAGCGCGAGGTCGTAGCGGACCGGGCGGAGGTGTCGCGGGAGGCGATACGCATCGGAGGCCATCCCCGAGAGGGTACGAGTGAGCGCGTGCAGCTCTGGTGATGCTGGTCAACTTTCGCGCATCTGTCTCTGATGAATGCTGCGCGTGTCGTCGGTGAATGCGGCGGCGTGGGCCCTTGAGCGCGGTGCGGTGTCGTCCGATGGAGTCGGGTTCCGAAGTTCGCGGCCGGTGGACCGATATCGTCGACCGGCGCCCCCATCACGGAGTGACCATGAGCGAGCAGAACCAGCAGATCGACGTCGTCGGCATCGGCAACGCACTGGTCGACGTGCTCGCGCACACGACGGAGGAGTTCGTCGCCGGTGAGGGACTGGTGAAGGGCTCGATGACCCTGATCGACGCCGACCGCGCCGTCGAACTCTACGCCTCGATGGGTGCCACCGACGAGGTGTCGGGTGGTTCGGCCGCCAACACCATCGTCGGCGCGGCGTCACTCGGTGCGTCAAGCGCCTACATCGGCAAGGTGCGAAACGACTCGCTCGGCGACGTCTTCGCCGCCGACATGGCCGAACTCGGCGTGGTGTTCGAGGTCCCGCGCGCCGTCGAGGGTGACCCGACCGGGCGCTGCCTGATCCTCGTCACCGACGACGGTGAACGCACCATGAGCACCTATCTGGGTGCGTCCGTCGGCCTGTCCCCCGAGGACATCGACACCGACCTGGTCGCTCGCGGACAGCTCCTGTACCTCGAGGGCTACCTCTGGGACCCGCCCCAGGCCAAGGCCGCGATGCGTACGGCCTGCGCGGCAGCCAAGACCGCCGGCAGCCGCGTCACCCTGACCCTCTCGGACTCGTTCTGCGTGGAGCGTCACCGCGAGTCGTTCATCGAGCTCATCGACGAGTCCGTCGACGTGCTGTTCGCCAACGAGGACGAGATCCGTTCGCTCTACGAGGTCGAGTCGCTCGACGAGGTGATCGCCCGCCTGCGTGATCAGCAGGTCGAGATCGGCGCCATCACCCGCAGCGGCGAGGGTTCGATGATCGTCACCGCCGACGACATCGTCGAGATCCCGGCCGAGCCGGTCGCCCAGGTCGTCGACACGACCGGTGCCGGCGACCTGTACGCCGCCGGGTTCCTCACCGGTCTGGCCCGTGGGCTCGATCTCGACGTCTGCGGCCGGCTCGGCTCGATCGCCGCTGCCGAGGTCATCTCCCACATGGGTCCGCGCCCGCAGACCGCGCTGACCGACCTCGTCGGCGATCTGCTCTGAGCCGACCCTCAGCTGAGGGCGCCACGGACCATCTGCTCGAGCGAGCCGAGACGAATCGACGCCGTCGCGGCATCGGGCGCGTCGAGCACGTGGAGGTAGGCCTTCAGCTTCGGTTCCGTGCCGCTGGCGCGCAGCAGGATCCGTGACGACCCTCCCTCGGTGCGCCACTCCAGCAGATCGGTGGGCGGTGTGCTGTCGAGATGGTCGATGGTCTGGGTGACCGCGAGGCCCGTCGGCGGTCCCGAGGAACGGAGCTCGGCCATGAGGGCCGGAAGACGGCTGCGGTCGTCGTCGAAGCGAAGCGTGACCTGGCCGGTGGCCACGTGCCCGAGCCGGTCGCCGAGCTCCTCGAGACGGTCGAGCAGCGTCAGCCCGTCTTGGGCCAACTGACCGGCGAGATCGACCAGCTCCACCAGCGCGGTGATGCCGTCCTTGTCGCGTACCGCCGGATGGCAGGCGTAGCCGAGTGCTTCCTCGTACCCGAAGACGTAGCGCAGGGCCGGCTCGTCGATCGCGGGTCGGATGATCCACTTGAACCCGGTGGAGGTGCGACGCGACTGCACGCCGTGGGCTGTGGCGATGGCGTCGAGCATCGGTGAGGACACGAGCGAACACGCCACGACCCGGTCGTCGCCGTCGCCTCGTCTCAACAGGTGGTCGGCCAGCAGCGCGCCGATCTCGTCCCCGTGCAGGCGTCGCCAGCCTTCCTCGGTGCGGACCGCGACGCCGAGCCGATCCGCGTCGGGGTCATGGGCGACGATGAGCGACACGTCGTCCTCGTCGGCTGTGGCCATCGCCTCGTCGAGCGCACCGGCCTCCTCGGGGTTCGGGAGTTCGACGGTCGAGAAGTCGGGATCGGGTTCGATCTGCGAGGTCACCTCGACGGCGGCGCTCCAGCCGAGGCGGGCGACCGCCCGGCGGGTGGTCTCGGCACCCACACCGTGGAGTGCCGTGTAGACGAAGGCCGGCACGGTCGCACTCGCGGGCGCGTCGGGAAGGACGGCGTCGAGATACTCGTCGATGACCTGACTCGGGCTGCGACGCGAGACCCAGTCGTGGGCCGCGAGGTCGCGCTCGGTCAGCAGCGGCCGATCCATCGCTGCTTCGATCCGCTCGGCGATGGCGGGACCGATCTGTGCGCCGTCGGACCAGTAGACCTTGTAGCCGTTGTCGGCCGGCGGGTTGTGGCTGGCCGTCACCATCACGCCGGCAGCCGCGCCCGTGCGCTGGACCTGGTGTGCCAGGACGGGTGTCGGGATCGGACCGTCGACCAGCACGACGTCGACGGCGTTCACCAGAAGGACGCGGGCGGTGTCGAGCGCGAAGTCGCGTGAGCCGTGGCGTGCGTCGTGACCGATCACGACCAGCGGCGCTGCTCCTCCGGCGTGGTCCTCGAGGACGATGTCGCACAACGCCGAGGCGGCGATCCTAACGATGACCCGGTTCATCTGCGTCGGTCCGGCGCCCATGGGACCACGCAGGCCGGCGGTACCGAAGGTGAGCCGGCCGTCGAACCAGCCGGCGACCTCGTCAGGACGCGTACGCCATGCGTCGTGCAACGCCGAGGCCGACCACGGATCGGGGTCCGCGGCCATCCAGTCGGCGACGAGATCGGCGAGTCGCGAGGTCATGGAACCGCCAGTGTGGCACCTGCCCCACGCGTAGGATGCGCCACTGCTCCATGCTCTTCCCGACCCTCGAGTTCGCGCTCTTCTTCGTCGTCGTCTTCTTGGCGAACTGGTTGCTCCGCCCGCAGCACACGCTGTGGCGCGTCGCGATGCTCGCCGCCAGCCTCTTCTTCTACGGCTGGTGGAACTACCGGTTCGTCCTGCTGCTCGGCGGGTCGATCGTCGTCAACTGGGGCCTCGGCGAACAGCTCAAGACCCGACAGGCAGCTGATGACCTCGCGGGTTCCAAGTGGCTCGTTCGTGCCGCTGTCGCGCTGAACCTCACGCTGCTCGGCGTGTTCAAGTACTACGGCTTCTTCGTCGAGCAGTTGCTGGATCTCATCGGCTCGAGCGAGTCGAGCCTGCTCGTCGAGATCACGCTGCCGGTGGGCATCTCGTTCTTCACGTTCCAGGCCATGAGCTACGTGATCGACATCCACCGAGGACGCATCGAGTCGATGGAGCTCCTCGACTTCGCGCTCTATCTGTCGTTCTTCCCGCAGCTCGTCGCAGGACCGATCGTGCGAGCCTCGGAGTTCGGGCCCCAGATCAAGACCGAGCCCGACCCGCGGGCGGTGCCGACGGCCGAAGCCTTCCGCCTCATCTTCAGTGGGCTGTTCAAGAAGGTCGTCATCTCGACCTACCTGGCCACCGAGATCGTCGACGACGTCTTCACCCTCCCCGACGACCACTCGGCGTTCGAGGTGTTGATCGCCGTCTACGCCTACGCCATCCAGATCTACGCCGACTTCAGCGGGTACACCGACATCGCCATCGGTGTCGCGCTGCTGCTCGGCTTCCGATTCCCGCAGAACTTCGACGCGCCGTATCGGGCGCTGTCGATCCAGGACTTCTGGCGCCGTTGGCACATGACGCTGTCCAACTGGCTGCGCGACTACCTGTACATCCCTCTCGGCGGCAACCGGAAGGGAACGATCTTCACCTACCGCAACCTCTTCCTGACCATGTTGTTGGGCGGGCTGTGGCACGGCGCTGCGTGGAACTTCGTGATCTGGGGTGCGATCCACGGTGGCGTGTTGGCCATCGAGCGCTACGTGATGGGCTGGTGGGCCTCGACCGGGCGGCCGTCGCTGATACCGACCGAGCTCGCGAACGTCCTGCGTTGGCTCTACACGTTCCACGTCGTGTGCCTCGCATGGGTCTTCTTCCGGGCCGAGACGTTCTCGCTGGCCACGTCGATGCTCGGGCGTCTGACCGCATGGGGCGAGCCGAGCGAGCTCGTCACGCCGCTGCTGCTCATCGTGGTCGTGGCGATGCTCGTCAGCCAGTTCGCGCCCATCGCACGCGTGAGGGAGCTCGAGGTCGAGTACGGCCGTCTGCCGTGGCTGATCCAGGGTGTGCTGCTCGGCATCGGCCTCGTCGTGATCGACGTGCTCGGACCCGAGGGCGTCGCACCCTTCATCTACTTCCAGTTCTGAACCCTGGCGCCGTTTCCGGATCAGATCGTTGGACTAGCGTCTGTGCGTCATGTCGCCCGGTGAGCGCCCCGCAACGCCGGTGGGTGGACACCCGGCCGGTCCTCAGTACGAGAGCGGACTGAACCGTCCGGTGGCACCGCCGCGCGCCCCTCGTCGAGGAGCGACGCGCAGGCGCGCCCCGGCAGCAGCCACGCCACAGCAGCGCCAAGTTCCACAGCAGGCTGACACGAGCCGAATCGAGCCAGCGCGACAGGATCCTCCTCCGGTCCTCGTGCCCGGCGAGCCAGTGGCTGCCCGAGGACGCCGACCCGGGTTCATGCCGGCCGGCCAGGCACTGTTCACGGGTGTCGTGGCCCTGCTCGTCGCGATGTTCCTCAACGCCGACCAGCTCGTCCGTGACGCCGAACGCAAGGAGTTCGGCACCGCTCGCGACGTGTCGCTGGCGATCTGGGAACCGGTGCAGACCGTCGCCGACGCCCTGTTCTTGACCGAACCACGACGTGCCGCCGACGAAGCGCTCGGTCGCGACCTGGACGACGGCTCGGACGCCTTCGTGTTCGCCGAGGGCGTCACCACGGACAGTGGGACCTCCACGGCGTCCACCTCGGTGCCGGCGGCGCCGGCGGGCGACGCAGAACCCGTCGTCGCCGCCGCCGGGGATGAGGTCGTCGCGACGTCGATCCCGACGACCGCTGCTCCGACGACCACCACCACCGAGCCGGCGCGGGTGCCGACAGCTGCGGCACCTCTGAACCTCTGGGTCGGCGGCGACTCGATGACCCAGGTCTTCGGTGAGAGCTTCGTTCGCCTCGCCGCCGAGACCGGCGTCATCGACTCTGCGCTCGATTATCGGATCTCGACCGGACTGACCCGACCCGATTACTTCAACTGGCCATCCCGTTTCGCCGACGTGATCAGTGAGAGCGACCCCGAGGTCATGATCGTCATGTTCGGCGCCAACGACGCACAAGGACTCGAGTTGTCGAGTGGGGTGTTCCAGCCCTTCGACGACGAGTGGGTGGCCGAGTACACCGCGCGCGTCTCGTTCGTCATGGACCAGCTGACCAACGAGTCGGATCGGATCGTGATCTGGGTCGGGCAGCCTCGGATGCGTTCGGACTCCTTCGACGCGAAGATGCAGCGTCTCAACGAGATCTACGAGTCCCAGGCCGCGTTGCGACAGCAGGTCCTGTTCTTCGACTCCGTGCAGATGTTCTCGAACGACGCCGGTGCCTACGAGGCCTTCCTCCCGGCGCTCGACGGATCGGTGCGCGACCTGCGGCAACAGGACGGTGTCCACCTCTCCCGCGCCGGCGGCGATCTGCTCGCCGACGGCGTGCTCGATCTCCTCGGGGAGCAGGTCGACCTGGTCAGCGGCGCCACTCCCGCCACGACGACCACGATCGAGCCGACGACCACCACCGTCCCGGCGGGTGCGTGATGGCCCGCAAGCTCAACCGTCGCGACGGCCGGAGCAGGTGGAGGAGCGCTCGTCGCGACGAGGGTGGGCACTTCCTGCAGACGGAGCGGCGTGATCGCAACCGGGGCCTGATCGTCCTCGGAATCGCGCTCGTGGTCGCGGTGATCGTCACCGCCGTCGTGGCCAGTCGTGATGACAGCCCCGAGATCGAGCTCATCGACGTGGAGTCCGGTGCCGCAGTGCAGACGCTGCTCGCGGCCGATCGGACGGACGACACACCAGCCCCGACGACAGCGGCGCCGACCTTCCCGCCGACCACGGTCGTCTCGCCGCTGGTGGAGCCGGCGGACACAGCCGAGCCGACGGAACCTGTCGAGTCATCCGAGGCGACGTTCCGCCCGGCGTCGTTCGGCGATCCGGGCATCTCGATCGACACCTTCCCCGGCGACCCTGACGAGGTCGCGGCCGCGTTGGCAGCAGCCGAGTTCGCTGCCCGCTACCCGATTCGAGTTCCCGGAGACGGGGAGCGACTCAGCTTCTATGTCGGCGGTGACTCGCTGTCCGACGCGCCCCGGGTCGGCCTCGAACGTTCCGGTGCGAACATCGATCTCGAGGCCGGCACGAAGATCTCGACCGGCCTCGTCACCCGCTGGTACTTCGACTGGCCCGGCCACCTCGAGGAGTCGGTGCTGCCCGCCGGGCACGACGTGATCGTGCTCACCTTCGGCGGCAACGACGCTCAGCCCATCGGGGGCGACGCCCCGCCCGGCACCGATCTGTGGCGGGAGCGGTATGCCGAACGTGTCGAGCGCGTCGCCTCGATGTTCGCCGGTGAGGCGCAGGTCGTCTGGGTGGGGCTGCCTCCGGTCGAGCCGGAGAACATCCAGGAGATCGTCCCGGATGTGAACGGCATCCTCGTCGATGCTGCGGCTCGGTGGTCACACGTCAGCTACGTCGACGCCGTCGAGCTGTTCACCGACGACGACGGGGCGTACGCGCAGTACCTGCCCGATCCCGTGACCGGTGAGGTGCGACAGATCCGTGCGCCTGACGGTGTCCACTACACACCGACGTCCGGCGAGTGGATCGCCGCCGAGATCCTGGCGATCGTCGCCGACCGCATGGCCGATGCGTCGAGCCTGGGTTGGTCGCCCGAGCCCGAGCCCGAAGCTGAGCCAGAGCCTGTGAACGAGGCGACGGAGACGATCGACGGCGAGTAGCCGGGTCAGTCGACCTCGATGTCGCCCAGGCGGACGAGCATCGACGAGATCCAGACGCCGAGCTCCGAGAGCTGCTCGTCGAGCTCGGAGCCGTCCTGGAGCACCGATTCGGGCAGCTCGTAGTCGCCGACGTAGGTGACCTCCACCGACCATCCCTGTGGTTCGGCCTCGATGTCGTACTCGAGCTCGATGCGCGAACCGACACGGTGTAGGGCGTGGCCGCCGATCTCGACGGACTCTTCTGGCAGGACGGCCAGCACCGGTTCGGGGTCGAGACGGTCGGCGAGCTGCTGGATGCGGAACGCGAGGCGGATCGCGATGCGTGGGGCCTCGTCGGCGTCCTCTCCGAGGTACCAGGATCGATAGGCCGTCTGCGCCCAGGTCGGCCACACCATCGTGATGTCGACCTGGACCTTGGGTTCGGCGCCCTCGCCGGGAAGGCTGTAGGTCGTGTCCCAGGTGGTGTCGCCGAGGAGCACGTCGACCTGGAAGCGCTCCTCGAACGCCTGGCGTTCGAGGAGTGCGGCCTCGAAGGCATCGCGGATCGCACCGAGGGCGTCGGTGAAGACGTGATCGAGCATCAGGGTTCCGGGTCCATGAACGCGACGGGGACACCGAGGCCCGCCGAGCTGCGCACCGTGGCGATCCGTCGGCCGGGTTGGACTGCAGTGCGAGCGTCGCCGATACGGCCGTCGGCCCGGGCGATCGCCTCGTCGAGCCGGTCGGTCACGATGACGAGGCCCCAGAACGTCGCCGGGGCGGCCGTGGGCTCCTCGGCGGGGGAGGGGCCGACGACCTCGAGCACCACCTCGCCCATTCGATAGAACGACTGCCACCGCGAGAGGCCGTCGGACGATGCGTCTCGGCGGCGGCGCCGGTCGAAGCCGACCTGTGCGAGTGCGCTGTCGGTCCGGTCGAGGTCAGGTGTGAACACCACCACGTGGTCGAGGGCCACGGCGCCGTTCGCGTGCGCGCTGATGGCCCCGCTCGCAGGGGCGGGAACGGCTGCCGGGGTCTCCAGCGGCCAGTGGCTCCGAAGTCCGTCGACCTCGTCGAGGTACGGGGACGTGGCCCACGAACGGATGCTCGGGGGCGCGCTGTCGTCGGGGAACACCAGGGTGGTGGTACCGATGACGAGAGCGGTGATGGAGTTGTCGCCGGTCGATGGCGTACACCCGATGTCGATCCAGGGCTGCACGGGACCGGTGACGGCCAACTCGAGCAGCGTGGGGCGCGGCGAGGCTGCGGCCCCTGACACGGGTTCAGCCGCGGCCGGCGTTCGGGCGCTTGCCGTGATTCGCCTTGTTACGGCGGGCCCGAAGCTTGCGCTTCTTCGTCTTCTTGCTCATAAGTTCGTCGATGGTATCGGACCTCGGGTCGCCACGAAACCCCGAAGGCGGTTCGGACGTGCGGTGGCACGGGTACGCTCGGCGGCACCATGGAACGTTTCGGTTTCGTCGGACTCCCCAACGCGGGCAAGTCCTCACTGTTCAACTCGCTCGCCGGGGGTGGCGCACTCGCCGCTCCCTATGCCTTCGCGACCACCGACCCCAACGTCGGTGTGGCGAAGGTGCCCGATCCTCGCCTCGACGCACTCGCCGCGATGTCGAAGTCGCGCAACGTCGTGCCGACCACGACGCAGTTCGTCGACATCGGTGGTCTGGTCGAGGGTGCGTCGCAGGGTGAAGGCCTCGGCAACAAGTTCCTCGCAGGAATCCGCGAGGTCGACGCCGTGGTGTTCGTGCTGCGGGCCTTCCCCGACCCGGACGTCCCCGGTCCGAGCGATCCGCTGGAGCATCTCCGGATCGTCGAGATCGAACTCACGCTCGCCGACCTCGAGTCGGTCGAGTCGCGGATCGACCGTCGTCGCAAGGCGTTGAAGGCCGATCCCCGAGACGCGGATCTGGTCGCCGAGGTCGCCGCGCTCGATGCGGCCTACGAGCTGCTGTCCGAGGGTGTCCCGCTGTTCCGCTCCGAGCTGTCCGAGGATCACCGAGTCGCGCTCCGGACGCACCAGCTCCTCACGAACAAGCCGGTGATGGCGGTCGTGAACATCGGGGAGGATCAGCTCGACGAGGCCGATGCCATCGCCGAACGTGTCCGGGCAGAGCTGCCAGGTGCCGCTGACGTCCTGGCGATGTCCGTCCAGCTCGAAGCCGAAGCCGCGTTGCTCGACGCCGACGAGCGGGCCGAGATGCTCGAGGGCCTCGGTCTCGGGGAGGGTGCTCTGCCACGCTTCGTTCGTGCCGCGTACTCGACGCTCGGTCTCCGGACCTTCCTCACCACGGGCGAGAAGGAGTCGCGGGCTTGGACCTTTCGGGCCGGTTCGACCGCACCGCAGTGTGCCGGCCGCATTCACACCGACTTCGAGCGTGGCTTCATCCGTGCCGAGGTCATCCGCTGGGACGAGCTGCTCGAGCTCGGTGCGTGGAACGCGGCGCGAGACGCCGGGAAGATGCGCCTGGAGGGCAAGGACTACCTGGTCGACGACGGCGACGTCATCGAGTTCCGGTTCAACGTCTGAGGTCCGGGCGGCGTCGTCGTGTCGTGGTTGGTGGTCGGCGATCGAGTCGTCGCCAGCGCCGAGGTGGCACGTTCGAGGGCTGCACGACGTCGCGGGCTGCTCGGTCGTGACGGCGTGGCCGGGGCGCTCGTGATCGAACGGGCTCGATCGGTGCACTCGTTCGGCATGCGATTCGACCTCGACGTCGCGTTCGTCGAGGCCGACGGCACCGTGATCGACATCGTCTCGCTGCCGAGGAATCGGGTCACCCGTCCTCGGCGACGTGCGGCACGCGTGATCGAGGCCGAGGTCGGCTCGTTCGACCGTTGGAACGTACGCCAGGGCGACGTGCTCGAGGTGCGCTCGTGAGCGGCAGTCTGCACGTCGTGGCCACGCCGATCGGCAATCTTGGTGACATCACCCGCCGAGCGGTCGAGGTGCTCGGTTCGGTGCACGCAGTGGCCTGTGAGGACACGCGCCACACCGGACGGCTGTTGCAGCACCTCGGTGTGCGGCCCGAGCAGCTCTTCCGCTGCGACATGCACACCGAACGGGACGCCTCACGGCGGATCATCGATCTGCTCGGCGCAGGCCATGACGTGGCACTCGTCAGCGACGCCGGCACTCCGGGCGTGTCGGACCCCGGCGCCGTGGTCGTGCAGGCCGTCGTCGCCGCGGGCTTCGACGTCGTGCCGATCCCTGGCGCGTCGGCAGCTCTCGCTGCACTCGTGGCCTCGGGTCTCCCCACGGACCGCTTCGTGGTCGAAGGTTTCCTTCCCCGCAAGGGTGGCGATCGACGCCGGCGACTCGGCGTGGTCGCAGGGGAGGAACGGACCACGGTGGTCTACGAGTCGCCGCGCCGCCTGGGGGCGACGCTGGTCGACCTCGCCGAGGTGTGCGGGCCCGATCGAGTGGCATCGGTGAGCCGCGAGCTCACGAAGCTGCACGAGGAGACCGTTCGGGGATCCCTTCAGGAGCTCGCCGAGCACTTCTCGGACGAGGTACGAGGAGAGATCGTGATCGTCGTCGGTCCGGCATCGCCGCCCGACCCGGCCACCGACGAGGACGTCGACGACTTCCTGGCTCGGCTCGCAGCCGACGGTGTCGACCGCAGATCGGCGGTCGCTGCAGCGGTGGAGCGATTGGGCGTACGCAAGCGAACGGCGTACGACGCGTCGCTCAGACTCGAGTGGTCGCCGCCGACGTGAGCGACGGCCGACGCAGCAGCTGGTAGGGCCGGACCACCGACGAGTACTCGGTGATCAGATTCACCTGAGCCGGTGTGAGACCGATGAAGCTGCAGCCGGTGCGGTAGCGCGAGCCGTGCTGGTTCGGGGTCGTGTTGCGCACGACGGCCTGCAGGTCGAGCGTGCTGGCACCGCCACGAGCGTCGGGCAGCCGGATACGCACGTGCACACGTGATCCGGGGTCGAGCCGCTTGGTCGTGATGATGCCGGCGCCTGCGGGGGTCAGATCGCGGATCTTCACGAGCGCACCGTCGACGTAGCCACCCAGGTCGACACCGACTCGGTAGTGGCTGCGATGCTGGCGGCGACGCACGAACACGCCGAGGACCTGGAGTGCCATCCACAGCACACCGGCCCCGGTGACCGCAGCGGCGATGAGCGCCAGCCCACGCATCGACGGGAGCGGCTTGCCGATCAACGCATCGAGCATCCGCAGACCGAGGACCACCTCGAGCGTGAGCGTCATCACCGTCAGGAGCTTGAGGTGCTCGATGACGTCGAGACCGCCCTCGTCCACACCCGTCTTGGCCACGGGAGCAAAGCGACGGCTGCCGTGATTGATCCGCCCGGCGATGGCCCGGAGATGGATCTCCATCATCAGGAGTCGACGTGCGGAGGCCTCACCGATCTGCAGGCGTCCGCGTGACAGCGCGACATGGGCGAGTGACCGGAGCGCGAACGCAGGCAGCCAGAACGACGCCAGCGCGACGAGCGACGCCGAGAACGGGATGTTGCCGGTCACCAGGACCGTCAGGAGGACCGCGAACCAGGCGAAGTCGATCGGTGCCTGCATGTAGTCGGTGAGGAGGTGGACGAAGCTCCAACGCTGCTCGCGGAACAGTCCTCTGACGCGCAGCGGGTCGTCCTCGGTGCCGAGCACGCCGAGCTGGCCGCGGGCCCATCGTTCACGCTGGCGCAGGAAGGCCGGAAGGTTGTGCGGAGCGAGCCCCTGCACGATCGGCTCGGCGTGGTAGCGGATGATCCAGCCGTTGGCGTGCAACCGCGTGCTCGTCTGGAGCTCACCGGTGGTGGCATCGGTGGCGACGCCGCCGATCGACATGAGTGCGATGCGGCGCACGAGACTCGCCGAGCCCTCCCAGACGGCGCCACCGAGGTGGTCGCGAGCCGGGGAGATGACGTCGTTGGCGTAGCTGCGCTCGTGCCGGTCGGGACTCGAGTGCAGGATCGAGTCACGGTTCAGGTACTCGATCGGCGTCTGCACGATCGCGACCCGGGGGTCGACCGCCAATGCGCCGATGGCGTGGAGTGCGTCGGGCAGCGGCACCTGGTCCGCGTCGAGCAACAGCAGATAGTCGGCGTCCGACACGACGAGGGCGTGGTTCAGTGCGCCGGCACGGGCGTGTTCGGCGCTGCCACGGTGTTCGTAGCGTGCGCCGAACTCCTCGGCGAGCTGACGCATCTCCTCGCGCCCCGAGTCGTCGATGACGATCGTGCCGTGTGGCACGGCGATGGCGTTGGCGCCGATGAGGGTGGCGCGCACGACGTGCACCGGTTCGTGGAACGTCGTGACGACGACGTCGACCTTCGGGACCTCGGTGAGCGCGAGCCGTTCGGTTCGGGGCACCGTCCACAGGACGCGCGTGTCGATCAGCAGGCGGAACAGCCCCCAGACCTCGAGCACGAAGACCGGGGCGAAGAGCCACATCGGCGCACCGATTCGGGTCGTGAGCAGACGCCACGTCAGGTAGACGAGCGTCGAACCGATCGCCGCAGACGCGACGAGTCGGACCGCGATCTGGTTGTCCCAGAGGCGGGTCGTACCTGAACGGTCCGTGGGCGTGGCGGGGGTGGCGTTCGACATCCACCGTTCCTGTCGACCGCCACTGCGGTCTCAGAAGGTGTTGTCGATGGCGCGGAGATCAGGTGGCGAGGACCTCGAGCACGTCGTCGGCGAGGCGACGCGCCATCGCCCCGTCGAGGCGAGCCACCGAGACCCGCAGGCCCTGCGGCGAGTCGGGCCCGACAGGGTCACCGGCCGCGACGAGCCAGCCTCGCGAGAACAACATCTCGACGGCCTGCTCCTGGTCGCGGACCGGGATCCACACCCACGGACCGGCCTCGCCGTGGCTGGCGATGCCACGGGCACGGAGCTCGGCGATCAGTGCCAGGCGGCGGCTGCCGTTCGTGCGGGTGGTGACGGCGAGTCGCTGGCCGGCACCTGGGTGCGCGAGCAGCTCGTCGATGATGCGACGAACGAGTGAGCTGAGCGGGCTGCCGAGACGTTCGACGCGGCCACGCACGCGGGCGATGGTGACGGCATCACCGGCGACGGCGGCGACGCCGAGCCGGTTGCCGAACATCGGCTCGAACGAGCGGATGACCGACCACCGGGCGCGACCCGGGTCCGCGATGGGTTCGTACGACGCCCCCGAGAGAGGGCCCAGCGGATCCCACTCGATGAGCGACACGTCGGGAGCGGTGCGCAGGATCGTGCGCAGCTCTGACGCACGGCCGGCATCGATCACGGCACCGGTCGGGTCGTGTCCACGTGGGGTCAGGATGACCGCGGCGACTCGAGGAAGGATCTCCTCGAGCGACTCGGGGATCGGGCCGTGCTCGTCGACCGTGATGGGCACGGCGTGGAGACCGTTGAGGTTGAGCACGTCGGCCATCTCGATGGACGACGGGTCCTCGACACCGACGCGGTCGCCGGGGAGGAGCTGCGAGTCGAGGATCCGGTCGAGCGCTTCGCGTGCCGAGCCGAGCACGACGACACCGGGTGTGTCGACGCCGTCGGCCTCGAAGTCCTTGATGAGGCGGTCTTCGAGATCCACGGGACCCGGAGCCACGAGCCGGTCGGCGAGGTCGTGGAGCACCTGCGTGAGGGTCGGGGCGATCTCGTCGGCGTGACGCGTGCGGGTCAGGTCACGGACGTGATCGGGCAGTGGCGCCGGTGGCGGGGTCTCGATCGGAGGCCGGCTGTACACCTTCGTGCCGCCTCGGCCGTGGGTCGAGATGACGCCCCGCTGGCGGAGCTGACGGTACGCAGACGAGACGGTGCTCGGGCTCACGGTCAGCTCGTCGGCCAGAGCTCGCACGGTCGGGAGCTTCGCCCCCGGAACGAGTCGGCCTTCGCGGATGGCGTTCTCGATGCTGTCGCTGATCTCGGTCGCCCGGCGACCGGACACTCCTGGTGGCGCCATGTGGGGCGAGGGTACCGAAGCGATGTGCCGCGCTGGTGGTTGGTCAGCGACTGCTGTCGGACGCCCCGATCGGGAGCTGCGGAGCCTCGATACCGCGCCCGAAGATCACGTGTCGGCCACGTCCGAGCTCCTTCGCCCGGTACATGGCGGTGTCGGCGCTGCGCAGCAGTCCGTCGGTGCTCGTGACGCCGGGTCGGGCGACCGACACGCCCACCGACATGGACATGTACCAGTCGGCCCCGTCGAGCTCGATGGGCTCCTCGACGGTGCGCAGCAGACGTTCGGCGAAACGATCGGCATCGTCGAGATGGTCGAAGTGCTCGCACAGCACCACGAACTCGTCGTCGCCGAGCCGGCCGATGGTGTCGCCGGGTCGGATCGAGTCAGCGAGGCGTTGTGCCAGGGCGATGAGGAGCCGGTCGGCGATGTCGGCGCCGACGCTCGTGTTCACCACGTCGAAGAAGTCGAGGTCGAGGACGAGCAGACCGACCCGCTGGCCGGTCCGTGCGGCGCGGCTGAGCGCGACGTCGATCCGGTCGTGGAGCAGGATCCGAGCCGGAAGTCCGGTCAACGGGTCGTGTGTCGCCGCCCACCGCAGCTCGGCGTCGGTGCGATCACCGGCGATGCGCCGACAGATGGCGGTCCAGGCAGCGGTCTCGTCGTCGACCCGATGTCCGATGAGCGCGAGCGACACCGGGCGTTCCTCACCGTGGCCGTCGAGGAGTGCGAGGTCGTTCGTCCAGCTGCGGCCCGAGCGGGTCTCGGGGACGCCGTGCTTGGCGATGCGCTCGACCACCCACCTGGGGAAGATCTCGAGGAGGCCGACACCGTCGAGCGCGTCGTCCGCGCCGATGCCGAGGAGGCGCCGGGCGGCCGGGTTCGCCGCCGTCGGCCCGGTCATGTCGAACTCCCAGATCGGATCGGGACTGTCCGTCCACAGGTCCCGGGCGCCGCTCGCCGCGACCGCTGCTCCCGCGGCTGGGTCGGCGACGTAGGCGAGTCCGAGGAGCCGGTCTATCTGGTCGCGGACCTCCGAGATGCGCAGCCGGTGCAGTGCCGCGCCGTCGGTGGTCTGGAACCTGACGACCACCTCGACGACGGACGTCCGGCTGGTCCGGAGCGCCTCGGTCACGAGGTCGCGGTCGTCGGGGTGGAGCAGGTCGCTGATCTCGCGGCCGATCAGGTCCTCGCCGAGACGGCGCAGTGCCGAGGCCGATGCGAACGTGATGCCGCCGTCGGCCTGGGTGGTGATGACGAGCTCGTCGACGTTCGAGGCGATGGCGTCGAGCCGGGCGCGCGCCTCGCGACGCGACGGCCAGGCGTCGCCGGGGACGAGTTGGACGAGCACGTGACCCTGCGCCCCGTTGCCGTTCAGGGGTGTCAGCAGCACGATCGCGTCGGCCTGGTCACCGACGGCTCGGTGGATCGTGGACTCCATCGCCAACGGCTGGACGGGGCTACCGGCCCAGTCTGCGATGGTCGCCGCTGCATCGGGATCGACGACATCGTCGAGCGACGAACCGATGACGCGGCTCTTCGGCCGGCCCAGCAGGTCGAGATACGCGGCGTTGGCCATGACGTGATGGCCGGCTCGGTCGAGCAGGGCCATGCCGATCGTCGCCTGGTCGAACCCCTGTCGCAGCCAGACCTCCGAGGGCTTCGGGCTCTTGCGCTGCGGACGCGTCGGCTCGCTGGCCGGCGAATTCGCAGGAGTGTCGGAGGTCGAGCTCACCGGGTTCCTCAGGGGCGCGTCACGCTGCGTTCGCGGCGAGTCGGCGGGATGGGGCCTCCCATGTTCGCGCACGCGTTATCTCGCGTCTCCCCCCCTCTTCGCGCGAAACGCAGCAATCCGCGGCCAGCCCCGTCGGTACGCTCGGTCCCGTGAGCCGCCACTTCCTCACCACACCGATCTACTACGCGAACGACGCGCCGCACATCGGGCACGCCTACACGACCGTCACCACCGACGCCGTCGCTCGTTGGCACCGCCTGAAGGGCGACGACGTCTACTTCCTCACCGGGACCGACGAACACGGTCTGAAGAACATGCGCGCCGCAGAGGCGAACGACATGACGCCGAAGGAGTGGGTCACCCAGACGAGCCAGCGCTACGTCGAGGCGTGGGAACAGCTCGGCATCACCTACGACCGCTTCATCCGCACCACGGACGAGGACCACCACGTCGCCGTCGCGAAGATCCTCGAGGCCTGCCGTGCCAACGGCGACATCGAGTTGCGCTCCTACGAGGGCCTCTACTCCGTGGCCGACGAGGAGTACGTGACGCCCGAAGAGGTGCCCGAGTTGGAGCGTCTCGGCCGTCCCGTCGTGGAGATGAAGGAGGAGAACTACTTCTTCCTGCTCTCCAAGTACGAGGACCGTCTCCTCGAGTGGTACGAGCAGAACCCCGACCTCGTCCGTCCGGTCACGAAGCGCAACGAGGCCATCGGCTTCATCAAGCAGGGTCTGCGCGACTTCTCGATCTCGCGCACCTCGATCGACTGGGGTGTCCCGATCCCGTGGGATCCCGAGCACGTCACCTACGTGTGGTTCGACGCGCTCACCAACTACATCACCGCAGCCGGGTACGGCTCCGACGACGAGCTCTTCGAGCAGCGCTGGCCGGCGCGCCACTTCATCGGCAAGGACATCCTGCGGTTCCACTGCGTCTACTGGCCGGCGATGCTGATGTCGGCCGGGCTGCCCCTGCCAGAACAGATCAACGTGCACGGCTATCTCCTCGTCGGCGGCGAGAAGATGAGCAAGACGCGCCTCAACCACATCGCGCCGGCCGACCTCGTCGAGGACTTCGGGGTCGACGGCTACCGCTACCACTTCCTGCGCGACCAGAACTTCGGTCCCGACGGCGAGTTCTCCTACGAGGGCATGCTCGCCCGCTACAACGCCGATCTGGCCAACAACTTCGGCAACCTGCTGAGTCGAGTGGCCACCGTCGTCGGCAAGAAGTGCGACGGCGTGGGCCCTGCGCCACAGGCCGACTCGCCCTTGGCCGCCGTTGCTACCGAGGTGGTCCGCGACGTCGACGCAGCGTGGACGGCGGTCGCGCCGTCCGAGGCGCTCGACCACACCTGGCGGCTCATCCGAGAGGCGAACGCAGCGCTTGAGCAGGCCGAGCCGTGGAAGGCCGATCCCGGCCCGGAGGTCGACGCCGTGCTCGGCGACGCGCTCGAGGTCCTGCGCCTCGTGTGCATCCTTGCCTCGCCGGCGATTCCGGCGGCGACCGACGAGGCCTGGCGCCGGATCGGCCTCGTGGGCAGCCCGTCGGAGTGCCGCATCGGTGCCGACACCGAATGGGGTGGTTACCCGGGCGGTCTGGACGTCGTGAAGGGCGATCCGCTCTTCCCACGGCGCAAGGGCTGAGCCGCGGTGGCGACCGTCCAGCCGGTGTGGATCGACCAGCACTGTCATCTTCCTGACGACGTCGACGACGTCGCTGCGGTCCTGGCCGAGGCCGAGACCGCAGGTGTCGTCGCATTCGTCGACGTCGGCTGCGATGTCGCCGGATCCGTCGCCGCCATCGAGCGCGCCGAGCGTTTCGATCGGGTCTCGGCCACTGCGGGCGTGCATCCGCACGAGGCGCGGCACGGGATCGACGGCCTGGCCGAGCTGCTGGTGCGGCCCGAGGTGGTCGCGGTCGGCGAGTGCGGGCTCGACTACCACTACGACCACTCGCCGCACGAGGACCAGCGCCATGTCTTCGCCGAGCAGATCCGTCTGGCTCACGAGCACGATCTCCCGTTGGTGATCCACACCCGCGAGGCCTGGGACGAGACCTTCGAGATCCTCGACGGCGAGGGCATGCCCCGGCGCACCGGCTTCCACTGCTTCACCGGGGGCCCTCGCGAAGCCGAGTTGAGCCTGCGGCGGTGTCCTCTCGTTCAGCGGCATTGTCACCTTCCCGAGTGCCAAGGATCTGCATCAGGCGGCGATCGAGTGTCCTCTCGATCGCCTCATGGTCGAGACCGACAGCCCGTACCTTGCGCCGGTGCCGCGACGCGGCAAGAAGAACCAGCCGGCGTGGGTCGTGCACGTGGGGGAGCGCATCGCCGAGCTCAAGGGCCTGCCCATCGAGACGGTCGCACAGCGCACGACGGCGACCGCGCGAGAGTTCTTCGGGATCGACGACCACGCTGGGTGAGGCATCAGGAGCGGGTGGCAAAAGCCTCCGGTTCTGTTTGCGCCTCCGGTGAGACCTTCATAGGCTCCCCGCAGCCATCCGGACCCCGACTGGGATCCGGATGTGTGTGTCTCTCCCATGATTCGCCGTCGTCCATACTCCGAGCGCCGCAGCGCCCCGATCCGGGTCGCGAGCACGATCACCCTGATCGCGCTCCCGTTGCTGCTGCTCTACAACGTGACGGCACCTCCGGTCGAGAGCCAGGCACAGCTCGCCTCCGACCCCATCCTCGTCACGACCGCGCCGCCGAACACGTCGTCGGAAGGCGAGGCAGCCGGTGCCCTCGCAGGGGCCACGTCGTCACAGCTGCTGTCGGCCGTCGAGGCCGTCCTGACCGCGGCCGAATCCGAGGAACCGGCTGCGGCCGAAGCGGCGCCGGC
>JAHDHM010000295.1 GCA_020631315.1 Acidimicrobiales bacterium | reverse complement strand
ACCACGAGCACGCCGAGCGTGATCCAGATGTAGCCGGCGTCGGTCACTGCGTCCTCGGTGCGGAGCAGGCCGTGCACGATCCACGGCTGGCGGCCGACCTCGGTGGTGATCCACCCGGTCTCCATCGCCACCACGGCGGCCGGTCCGGCGACGGCGATGGCTCGGAGGAACCAGACGTCGTCGAAGAACTGCTCTTCACGTTTCCACCTGCGCCAGCCCGCCCATGCGGCGAGTCCGACGAGCGCGGTGCCGATGCCGACCATCGCCTGGTACGCCAGATGCACGACGTTGACGGGAGGCCGATCTTCCTCCGGCACCGACTCGAGGCCGATGACCTCGGCGTCAAACGAGTTCTGAGCCAGGAACGACAGCAGACCTGGGATCGGGATCTCGATCGCCCCACGGAGGTGGCCGTCGACGTAGATGCCGCCGAGTTCCAGCGGGACTCGGGTCCCGGTCTCGTTGAGGCCCTCGATCGCCGCGAGCTTGATGGGTTGATCGTCCGCGATGCGTTGCCCGGCGAAGTGGCCGACGACCGGCTGGATCGGGGTGATCACGACGGCGAAGACCAGCGGCACCGCGAGTCCGACCCGATGCAGTCGGTCGCGACGGCCGCGCAGCATGCCGACCGCGTAGACGGCGGCGATCGAGAAGCCGACGACCATGTAGGCGGCGAGGAACATGTGCAGGAACTGCAGCGGGGCCGCGCTGTTGAAGATCGCGGCGAGCGGGTCGATGTCGGTCACTTCGCCGTCGACGAGGGTGAATCCGGTCGGGGCGTTCATCCAGCCGTTGACCGACACGACCATGAATCCACCGATGACGCCGGAGGCCATGATCGGGACGAGCATCATCGAATGGACGTGGCCGGGGAGCCGACCCCAGCCGTAGACGTAGATGCCGAGGAAGATGGCCTCGGTGAAGAACGCAATGCCCTCGAGCGCGAAGGCGAGACCGACCACGTCGCCGTAGGTCTGCATCAACCCGGGCCAGAGCAGGCCGAGTTCGAACGACAGGATCGTGCCCGACACCGCGCCGATGGCGAACAGGACCGCCGCAGCCTTCGACCAGCGCTTCGCCAGGGTCAGCGCCTCGGCGTCGCCCTTCAGCCCCCGCCGGTGGAGCACGAAGATCATCGCCGGCATCGCGATGCCGAAGCAGGCGATCACGATGTGCCAGCCGAGCGACAGCGCCATCTGGTTGCGTGCCGGCAGCAGTGCGTCGGCGGCGAGAAGCGAGTCGAAGCTCACGCCCCCGACCGTAGGCCACTGACGACGTCGCAACCAGGGAGCTCCGCCACCTCACACCACTCTGTCACGGACACATGACATGGAAGTCCGACCCATGGTGCTCATAACGCGAGCGCCCCTCACGCTGCGTTAGGTTCGCGACATGACAACTCACGGTGGGCGCGTCGCTGTGGCGGCGTTGGTGGCAGCTCTGGTGGCGACGGCATTGGTGTCCGTCCTGGTTCCGGATCCGGTGGAGGCGCAGAGCCGACCGGTCATCTATCTGACCTACGACGACGGTCCGGACAGCAGGGGACGCACCACGGGAGTGCTCGACGCGCTTCGACGTCACGGTGCGCAGGCGACGTTCTTCGTGCTCGGTGCCGCGGTGATCGAGGATCCGGCGACGACGCAGCGCATGCTCGCCGAGGGCCATGCGTTGGGGAACCACACCGTCACACATCCTCGTCTGACCGATCTCGGGCCTGCCGAGGTGGCCGCCCAGCTGTCGGGGGCGCAGGGCATCATCGCCTCGCGCACGGGTGTCACGCCGACCTGCTTCCGGCCCCCGTTCGGCGCGACGAACTCGATGGTCGCCCAGTCGGCCGCGTCGTTGGGCATGACCCAGGTCCTGTGGGACCGAGCCGGTTGGGACTGGGAGCTGACGAACCCCGACGACGTGCTCACGAGCATCGGTCCCCTGTGGGACGGCGCCGTCGTCCTGCTCCACGACACGGCGCCGACCGTCGTCACGGTCACCGAACGCCTGCTCCAGCAGTACGGAGCCACACACGACTTCCGCACGCTCCCGGCCTGTGCGTCCGGAGCCACACCGCCGGTCGTGACCACCACGAGCACGACTTCCCCGTCGACCACCACCACGACCGTTCCGCCGACGACGACCACGACCGCCCCGCCGACGACGCCCACCTCGATCCCCGAGGAGACGACGGATCTCGATGCGCCCGACGATGATGCGGCCGTGTTCGAACCGGCGTCGATCGACGAGGACGACGCGGCTTCGCCTGATGACGTCGTCGAGGACGTGACGGACGCGCCGGTCGTCGAGCGGGACGACCACCTCCGAGACGAGCTTCGGCGTGCGTACCTGCTCGTCCTGGAGCGGGCACCGGATCCCGACGGTCTCGAGCACTGGGCCCACAAGCGTGCGGTCGGCTGGACCATCGACGAGGTGGCTGCCGCGCTGGCATCGTCCGAGGAGCACGACATGTGGGAGCGCCCGACCCTCTCCGAGCGCTGGACACTGCTCACCGGAGTCGAGGCACCGGACACCGCGGACCTGGCAGAGCTGATCAACGACCCCCGGCTGGTCGAGGCCACCGAAACAGCGGCCCCCGGTGATGTCGACGCGGCGACGCTTCGGATCTGGCGTGCGTTGACCGACACCGACGGCCCGGCGCCCGACGACAACGAGGCCGACGCCGACCCCGATCCGATGGCCGCGATCGCAATGGCCATCCAGGACGGCCCTCTCGACGACACCGAGATGTCGGACGACGCGTTCGTGCGTTCGGCCTACGAGCTCGTGCTCGATCGGCGCGCCGGCGACGACGAGGTCGCCGCATGGCTCGAGCTGTTCGATCTCGGGTTGACTCGGATCGATGTGGTGGCGGCCATCGTCCACTCACCCGAGTCGATCCTGATGACCGGGACGATGCCGCCCCGCTGAATCGTCGCAACGGCCGTCGGTTGCACCGGCCGGCAGTCGGATCAGCGGGGGTCGTAGATGTAGATCCCATCGGTCTGGGTGGCGATCCACACCTCTTCAGCGGTCGGGATGACCATCTGCGGACCACCCGGCACTGCGATCGTCGCGAGGACGGAGAAGTCGTCGCGGTCGACCACCGACACGGTGTTGGCGCTGACGTTCGCGACCCAGACAGCGTCGTGACCGATCGTCGGCTGCAGCGAACCGGCTCCGGTCTGCACGACGCGGCTGGCGAAGGTGTTCGGGTCGATGATGGTGAGCGTGCCGTCCCCGCCGCTGCCTGAGACCCACAGCGAGCCGAAGGCCGTCTGTGGGCGGAACGGCGACTGGCCGACGAGCACGCTGCGCACGATCTGATAGGTCGCCGGGTCGATGACGTCGAGCGTGTTCCCACCGAAGTTCGGCGACCAGACGAGACCGTTGGCTTCATTTGCCGTCAGGGGGTTCGCGCCGGTGGCGATGGTGGCGACGACCGTGCGGTTCTCGGCATCGATCACGGTGATCGTGTTGCTGGAGAAGTTCGGCACCCACAGTTCGGTGGTGTCGCTGCTCGGGTCCACGCGACCCATGCCCGCTTGCGGAGCGAGGCCGACGTTGACGGAACCGACGACCTGCATCGACAGCGGGTCGATGATGCTCACGGTGCCCGAACCGGAGTTCGAGACCCACATCAGATCGTTGAGCAACTGCGGCGTCCGCGGGTTGACGCCGGTGGCGATCGTCTCCTCGACGACGAAGGTCGCCTCGTCGATGACGGTGATCGTGCCGGATCCGGAGTTGGGCACCCAGACCTTCCCCAGCGCGATCACGATCGGGAACGGCTCGTCACCGACCGGAATCACCGCGTCGACCTGGCGCGTCGTGCGGTTGACGACGGTGACGTTGTCGGTGGCACGGTTGGCAATCCACATGTGGGTCGCGCCGACCGTGGGACGCCACGAGTTGGTGTCGCCGATGCCTTCGATATGGGCCAGCAGTTGGATCGTGTCCGGCCCGACAGGACGCCGCGGCTGGGACACCGAGATGGACACGACGTCCTGGGGAAGGTTGAGGTTGGCGACGCTGCCGAGGAAGTCGAGGTCCGAGAAGTTGAACACGCCGCCGTCGGTGGCGATCATCAGGTAGCCGTTGCCGTACGGGATGGCGCCGGTGACCGGCCGATCGAGGGAGTTCCCCGGTCCGAGCACTCCGGGCACCGACCCGCGGAAGTCCGCAGCGAACGCGAACAGGCCGCCGTCGCCGGCGACGAGCCAGTAGCCGAAGCCGTCCGGGTCCGGGATGATCCCCACGAGCGGCTGGTCGAGCTGGTCGAGCGGGATGATCTGGGGCACGGAGCCGGCGAAGGCAGCACCGCCGAAGCTGAAGACCCCGCCGTCGGACCCGAGCATGAAGTAGCCGGTGCCGTCGGGCAGCGCGACCGCGTCGATGACCGGGCCGGCGAGATCGAGGTTGCGCACGTCGCCGAACCAGGTGGCATCGCCGAACGCAACCACGCGCCCTCGGCTGGTGAACACCCAGTAGCCCTCGCCCGACGGCGTGGAGGAGATGGCGGAGACCTGTTCGCCCGCGCTCAGCAGTGCGACGTTGACGTTGCCGTAGTGCGCCGCGGTACCGCGCGGGTGCACGACACCGTCGTCGGTGAGCACCCACAACGAGGCGTCGGGCCCCTCGCTGAGATCGACGGCAGTGCCGTCGACCGGCAGCTCGGGGACGGCGTCACCGAACGAGTACAGGTTGCCGTTCTCGTCGAGGATCCAGTACCCGTTCGGGTCCTCGGCCGCTGCGGCGCCACCGAGGGCGACGACGGCGGCGATCGTGAGTGCGACGCCGGCGAACATCCGGGTCATGGTCGGTCGGAACGGTTGCATGGAACCCACCTGGGTCAGAAGGCGATCGAGACGAACGAGCCGATGTCGGCGG
>JAHDHM010000294.1 GCA_020631315.1 Acidimicrobiales bacterium | reverse complement strand
AGTTCGACCCGGCCAAGGCCGGCGAGCTACTCGACGCCGCCGGGTACCCGGCCGACGGCGACGGCAACCGTGGCATCACCCTGACGATGGACTGGATCCCGACGGCCGACGACTACCAGAGCGTCATCGCCGAATACGCGAAGGCAGCGCTCGCCAACGTCGGCATCGAGCTCGAACTGCGGGCATCGCCCGACTTCCCGACCTGGGGTGGCCTGCTCGCAGCGCGTGACTACGACATCACGATGCAGATCCTGTTCATGTGGGCGGATCCGATCATCGGTGTCCACCGTTCGTTCCTCGAAGCGAACATCGTTCCGGTGCCATTCGCCAACAACTCGGCGTATGTGAACCCGGATCTCGAGGCCCAGCTGCTGGCTGCCGGTCAGGAGACGGACTTCGACGCACGCGTTGCGGCCTACGCCGAGATCCAGGCCACGCTGGCCGAGGACCTTCCGTTCCACTGGATCGAGACCCTGCCGACCAACACCGTGTACAACACGGCCGTCGTGCAGAACCCGCCGCTGACCATCTGGGGCGTCATGTCGCCCCTCCACGAGGTCTGGCTGGATCAGTAGATGGCAGACGAGACGGCGAGGAGGGGGATGCCACGGCTCCTGCGGGTGATCCTCACCCGGTTGGTGCACGCGGTGCTCCTGCTCCTCGCCGTCATCGTCGTCTCGTTCTCGCTGCTGTCGGCAGCGCCGGGCGATGCAGCAGAGGTGATCAACAACCTCTCGGGCGGCGGTGACGAAGAATTCATCGAACAGATCCGCCAGGACCGGGGCCTCGACCGGCCGTTCCTCGTGCAGCTCGCGGACTACACCGCGGGCGTCTTCACGGGCGACCTGGACGACAGCTACCAGTACCAGACCCCCGTGTCGGACTTCGTCATCAACCGGTTGTGGCCGACCCTGCTCCTGACCGGCTCGGCGCTGTTCATCGCCATCGTCGGCGGGACGATCCTCGGCGTGTACGCCGCGCAACGACCGACGAAACTCTCGAGCCACCTCGTGACCGGCGTGTCGTTGTTCGGCTTCAGTGCCCCGGTGTTCTGGACCGGCATCATGTTGCTACTCGTCTTCAGCTCGTGGTGGCCGATCCTGCCCACCCAGGGCATGGAGTCGCTCGTGCTCGAAAACGACACCTGGCTCAACCGCGGACGTGTTCAAACATCTCGTGCTCCCGGCGCTGACGCTCGGGTTTCTCTACCTCGCGCAGTACAGCCGCATCGCTCGAGCGTCGATGCTCGAAGTGCTCGGCAGCGACTACATCCGCACCGCCCGAGCGAAGGGGCTTCGCGAACGGCTCGTCATCTACAAGCACGGGCTGCGCAACGCCGTCATTCCCGTGATCACGATCGCCGGCTTGCAGTTCAGCCAGTTGCTGTCCGGCGCAATCGTGGTCGAAGTGGTCTATGGCTGGCCCGGCATGGGCACGCTTGCTTTCGGTGCGGTGCTCACCCGCGATGCCCCGATTCTCCTCGGAGTGCTCATCGTGTCCACCGGCGTCGTCATCGTCGTCAACCTGCTCACCGATCTCTCCTATCGGATCATCGATCCGCGAATCCGCTTCGATCGGACCTGACATGACGCTCCCCATCGACGATCGAGTCCAGGAGGCCGCCCGCTCTCCAATGGGCGAAGCCTGGTACATGTTTCGCCGCAACAAGGCCGCGCTCGTCGGGCTGCTCTTGTTGGTCGCCATCATCCTCGCGAGCATCTTCGGTCCCATCGTCCACGGCACCGACCCGTTCGCGATCGTGACCCGGCCACGACAGTCGCCGGGGGATTCCGACCTGTTGCTCGGGTCGGACTACCTCGGCCGTGACGTGTGGGCGAGCCTCCTCAACGGAGGTCGCGTCACGCTGCTCATCGGCTTGTCGGCCGGCCTGATGACCGTGATGATCGGGCTTCTGATCGGTGCCCCGTCCGGCTACTACGGAGGACGCATCGAGGCGGTGCTCATGCGCATCACCGAGCTCTTCCAGGTCCTGCCGGCGTTGCTGCTCTCGATGGTCATCCTGGTGCTCTGGGGTCCGAAGGTGCAGTACGTGATCATCGCCATCGCAATCGTGGCCTGGCCCCAGACGGCCCGCCTGAGTCGCGCCGAGTTCCTGCGCATGCGGAACCTCGAGTACGTGAAGGCGGCCCGAGCGATGGGCGCGAGCGACTTCCGGATCATGTCGCGGATCATTCTCCCCAACGCCGCCCCCACGCTGATCGTGAGCACCACGCTGGTCATCGGCGCCGCCATCCTCTTCGAGGCGAGTCTCTCGTTCCTCGGCCTGGGCGATCCCAACGTCGTCACGTGGGGCCTGATGCTGGGCAACAGCCGCCCCTACATCCTGCAAACGTGGTGGGCTGTGACCTTCCCCGGGCTCGCGATCTTCCTCACCGTGCTCGCGATTTCACTGGTCGGCGACGGTCTGAACGACGCCTTCAACCCCAAGCTCCGGGAACGCTGATGGCTGAACCCCTTCTGTCGGTCCGTGACCTCACCGTCGAGTTCGGAACGTTTCCCGCGGTCCAGAACGTGTCCTTCGAGCTCCACCCGGGGGAGACCCTCGCCATCGTCGGCGAGTCCGGCTCCGGCAAGAGCGTGACGGCGCTGTCGATCATGCGCCTCGTCGAGCTCGGCACCCGCGGCCGCATCACCTCGGGCGAGATCGAACTCAACACGCCCAACGACATCCCCACCGACCTCGTCACCGAGTCCGAGGACAAGCTGCGCGAGATCCGCGGACGCGTGATGTCGATGATCTTCCAGGAGCCGCTCACCGCGCTCAATCCCGTGTACTCGATCGAGAGCCAACTCACCGAGGCCGTACGGGCCCACCAGCCCGTGTCGAAGGAGTCGGCCCGCGAGATGGCCCTCGAGATCATGAAGAAGGTTCGGATTCCCGATCCCGAGAAGCGGCTGAAGCAGTACCCGCACGAGATGTCCGGCGGCATGCGCCAACGCGTGATGATCGCGCAGGCGCTCGTGCTGAATCCGCAGCTCCTCATCTGCGACGAGCCGACGACCGCGCTCGACGTCACGATTCAGGCCCAGATCCTGCGCCTGATCAAGGACCTCCAGGAGGAGACGGGCGCCGCGGTGATCATGATCACGCACGACATGGGCGTGGTCGCCGAGGTGGCCGATCGGGTCGTCGTGATGCGCAACTCGCGTGTCGTCGAGCAGGGAACCGTGCATCAGATCTTCGACGACCCGCAGGAGCCGTACACAAAGGCGCTGCTCGCGGCCGTTCCCCGGCTCGGCAGCATGAACGAGACCGACGAGCCGGCGAAGTTCCCGCTCGTCGACGTCGAGGCCCTCTCATGACCGCGCTCGTCGAATGCAAAGACCTCTACAAGCTGTTTCCCGTCGGGGAAGGTGCGATGGTGCACGCCGTGGTCGGCGTCAACCTCCACATCAACCGGGGCGAAACGCTGGCCGTGGTCGGCGAGTCCGGTTGTGGCAAGTCCACGCTGGCCAACACGATCATCCGGCTGGAGACGCCGAGCGCCGGCCAGGTGCTCCTCGACGGTACCGACATCTCGTCGCTGAAGCCGGCGCAGCTTCGTCAGCACCGCAAGCGGATGCAGATCATCTTCCAGGATCCGTTCGCGAGTCTCGACCCCCGCCGGCAGGTGGGCAAGGCGGTGGCGGAGCCGCTCGAAATCCACGGCGCCGACGGGCCGGACACCGAGGAGTACGTGGCCGGACTGTTCGAGAAGGTCGGCCTGCCCCGTGGTGTCATGCGCAACTACCCGCACCAATTCTCGGGCGGACAGCGGCAGCGAATCTGCATCGCCCGCGCGCTCGCACTGGAACCTGAGCTGGTCATCGCAGACGAGGCCGTGTCGGCGCTCGACGTGTCGATCCAGGCGCAGGTCGTCAACCTCATGATGGACCTGCAACAGGAGATGGGTCTGTCGTACCTGTTCATCTCGCACGATCTCGCGGTGGTGGAACGAGTCGCCCATCGCGTCGCAGTGATGTACCTGGGACAGATCGTCGAGTTGGGTACGCGGCGCCAGATCTTCACGAACCCATCGCACCCCTACACCCAGAAGCTGCTGTCCGCCGTGCCGATTGCCGACCCGAGTCAGCGGCGTGAACGCACCCGACTCGAGGGTGAGATCCCGAGCCCGGTGTGGCCGCCTGGGCAGTCACCGGAGCTGGTCACCCACACGGAGGTCGAGCCCGGCCACTGGGTCGCCGATCACGACTGAGCCGACCTCGATGGGCGGCGATCAGCGTGTCGCCAGATCCTGGATCAATGCGGCGATCGCCCGCATTCCCATCGCCTCCCCGCCTGCAGGGCGGCCGGGTTTGTCGGCGAGGTTCCAGGCCATGACGTCGATGTGAATCCATGCCTTGGCCTGCTCGACGAACGATTCCAGGAACAACGCTGCGGTCACTGCTCCGCCATAACCCTCGGCCAGATTGTTGAGGTCGGCCACCGGACTGTCGAGGAGGGCCTTGTACGGCTGGTGGAGCGGCATTCGCCAGAGCGGATCCTGTTGGGCCAGGCCGTGCTCAAGCGCCGTCTGGGCGATCTCGTCGTCGTTGCAGAACAGGGCCGGCAGTTCGCTGCCCAGCGCCACGCGTGCGGCGCCAGTGAGCGTGGCGAAGTCCACCAGCAGATCGGGCGCCTCGCGATCGGCCTCGGTGAGTGCGTCGCACAGGATGAGGCGACCCTCGGCGTCGGTGTTGCCGACCTCCACCGTCAGGCCCTTCCGCGTCGTGATGATGTCCCGGGGCCGAAACGCGTTGCCCGACACACTGTTCTCGACCGCAGGCAGCAGGAGTCGAAGGCGCACGGGCAGCTCGGCTGCCATGATCATCTGCGCCACGCCGAGCGCATGCGCTGCGCCGCCCATGTCCTTCTTCA
>JAHDHM010000006.1:20921-28747 GCA_020631315.1 Acidimicrobiales bacterium | reverse complement strand
GTGGAGCTCGTCGATGAAGAGCACGATGTCGCCGCGGGTCTTGATCTCCTTGAGCACCTTCTTGAGGCGCTCCTCGAAGTCGCCGCGATAACGCGAACCGGCGACCAGGGCGCCGAGATCGAGCGTGTAGAGGTGCTTGTTCTTGATGGTGTCGGGCACGTCGCCCGACACGATCTTCTGAGCGAGGCCCTCGACGATGGCGGTCTTGCCGACGCCGGGCTCGCCGATGAGCACCGGGTTGTTCTTGGTGCGACGGGACAGGACCTGCATCACCCGCTCGGTCTCGCGGTCGCGACCGATGACCGGGTCGAGACCCTTCTCGCGTGCGACCTGGGTCAGGTTGCGACCGAACTGGTCGAGCACGACCGAGCCGCTCTGGTTCGACGCATCGCTCGACGCCTGACCCGTCGAAGCACCCGCGGGCTCCTTGCCCGACTGACCGGAGGTGGCCGGACCCGAGTATCCCGAGAGCAGCTGGATGACCTGCTGGCGGACCCGGGACAGATCGGCACCGAGCTTCACCAACACCTGGGCAGCGACACCCTCGCCCTCACGGATGAGGCCGAGCAGGATGTGCTCCGTGCCGATGTAGTTGTGGTTGAGCAGGCGGGCTTCCTCCTGCGCCAACACGACGACTCGGCGAGCCCTGTCGGTGAAGCGTTCGAACACAGACCCTCCAAAGGGTTTCAGGGTCGGCGTTGCGGGGTGCCGACCCCGTACGATCTCGTCGCCAGCGATGCGGCGTGTCGTCGAGTGTACCGGGGGTACCTCTCGGACGACGCCTCAGCAAGGGCTTCGACTCGGACTGTTCATAGTGGTGCGGTCACGGGTCATGTCGGCCGCGGGGTGGTCCACATGAGCGCCGAGGGTCGCATCGGCGACCCGTGGACATCGGAACGCCACGCTCCGACCGCGAATTCCGACCGGCAGTCGCAGGCCGCCACGGGTCGCCGGACGGTTCGGGCGGCCGATACGTTGAGCGGCGTGAGTTCCCCGACACTTCTGGCCTGGCGGCCCGATCCCGCCCGTGACAGCGACGTCATCGAACACCATCTCCGTGCCTGCACCGACAGCGGCGACCGTTCGCTGACCTCGATCGCCGCGATCTCCACCGCCGAGCCACGACCGCGCGAGCGGGCGGCAGCCACGATCGTCGCCGCCACGCTGCTCGGTGCAGCCGATGCAGACGCCTCACTCGCCGACGACGTCGTGAACATCGCGGTCGCCGTCGAGCTGGTCGAGGTCGGCACCGAGTGTCACGACGACATCATCGCCCGGGTGACCACCCGCAACGGACGCCCGACGGCCAACCACGTCCACGGAGATCTGCAGGCGATTCTCGCCGGGGACTTCCTGATCGCCCGCGCCTCGGAGCTGGCGGCGGCCCACGGCACCGAGATCGCGTCGGAGCTCGCCACCACCATCGGGTGGCTGTGCGAAGGGCGCCAGCGTGAGCTCGACGCCGAGCGCGACACCGACACACGTCTCGCGAACCTCGAGCTGCGGACGGCCCGCCTGTTCTCCTCGGCGATGCGCATCGGCGCGCTGTTCGCAGGCGCCGACGACGCGACTGCCGAACGACTCGGCGCGGCCGGCGGTGAGCTCGGCATGGCGCTGGCGATCGAGGCCGATGCTCGGCGCTTCGCCGAGGGCGACCCGTCGATCGGGCGTTCCGCCGTCGACGAGTTGCTCGCCGGACGTTGGACCATTCCGGCGACCCTGGTCGCCGGCGAGACGCCGAACGACCGGGCCGGATGGACCGAGTGGCACGCCGCAGCGCTCGCGGACGGTGTGGTCGAGTCGGCGACGACGATGGCCGCCGATCGCCGGGCTGTCGCCGTCGACGCGCTCGCCACCGTTGCCGACCATCCGATGCTGGCAACCCTCCGGCCGTCCGTCGGGTGACCCGACGCGTCTACGAGCAGGCCCGCGCGAGCTGGGGCGACCACGAGTGGGGCACACGAACGCTCGTGATGGGGATCGTCAACGCGACCCCCGACTCGTTCTCGTCCGACGGGACCGGTGGCGACGTCGGCCGGGCGGTGAGCCAGGCGGTGGCCATGCTCGAAGCCGGCGCCGACATCGTGGACATCGGCGGTGAGTCGACACGGCCCGGCGCCGGCCGGGTGGACGCTGCGACACAGATCGCCCGCGTCGTGCCGGTCATCGAGGCGTTGCGACGCGAACGCGACTGCCTGATCTCGGTCGACACGACACTGGCGCCTGTGGCCAGTGCTGCGCTGTCGGCGGGCGCCACCATCGTGAACGACGTCAGTGGCACCGAGGACGATCCCGACATCGCTCGAGTCGCCGGCGACCAGGGCGCTCCGTACGTGGTCATGCACAACCAACGCGGCCGTCCGCACACCGACGTCATCGCCGACATCACCGACGGTCTGCGGAACGCCGTCTCGCGCCTACGCGAGGCCGGCGTCACCGAGGTGATCATCGACCCGGGCTTCGGCTTCGGCTGGTCGGTCCAGCAGAACCTCGAGATGCTGCGCCGCCTCGACGAGCTGTGGGCCCTCGAACTCCCGATCCTCGTCGGCACCAGCCGCAAGTCCACGATCGGCGCCGTGCTCGGGGACCGGCCCGCCGATCAGCGGCTGATGGGCACTGCGGCGACGGTCGCCCAGTCGATCTGTGCAGGCGCCGACATCGTGCGTGTCCACGACGTCCCGGAGATGGTCGACGTGGTCCGGGTGACGGACGCGATCGTCAGGCGCTGATCGGACCGACGGCGAGGTCGTCACCCAGGGTCGACAACGCCCAGACCCGGTACTCCTCAGGAAGACGACGGAGCCCCTCGAGCGTCGGATGGTCGCCCAGATCGGCGAGCGCAGCGACGGCCTCGTCCTCGAACTTGCGGGCGACGTCGAGCGCGTACTCGACACCGCCGGAACGGCCCACGAGACGGCTCGCCTCGGCCGACACGGCTTCATCGACCCGCCCGGCGAGCATCTGAGCCAGCTCGGAGCCGCGGTCGCCAGCGAGGGCGTGCAACACCGGCAAGGTGTACACGCCGGCACGAAGATCGCTGCCGACCGGCTTGCCGAGACGAAGCGGATCAGCCATCAGGTCCAAGACGTCGTCGACGATCTGGAACGACATGCCGAAGGCCCTGGCGTAGCGGCCGAGCGCATCGACCTCGGCGGCGTCGGCGCCTGCGGCGATCGCACCGATCCGTGCCGACACGTCCATCAAGGACGCCGTCTTGGCGTCGATCGACGCGAAGTGCTCCTCGACGGTGCGGCCCTGGTCGCCCAACTGCACCGTCTCCTGATGCTGTCCGACGCAGAGTTCGATGACGGTCTGCGCCAACACCCGAGCGGCCTCACCGGACACCGACGCCGCTTCGACGCCGGCACGAGCGAGGATGAAGTCACCGGCGAGAATCGCCGGGTTCACACCCTCGACCGCGTTGATCGTGGCCACACCGCGGCGCGTCGCTGCGCCGTCGAAGATGTCGTCGTGCACGAGCGAACCGACCTGCACGAGCTCCACGGCCGCACAACCGGCCACGACCCGGTGGTCGAACTCACCGAAGACATCGGCCGCGGCGATCACGAGCACCGGACGCAGACGCTTGCCACCCGACAACGCCATGCGGGTCGAAGGATCGGACAGGGTCGCACCATCGACACCGAGCGAATCGGTCAGCCGTTGCTCCACGGCATCGATGCGCGCCGACAGGTCGTCGATCGACAACAAGCGGGCGAGGTGGGCGAAGTCCACGTCTCCGACGCTAGCGGTAGATGCTCACCGGTGGCGTACCGGACGGTCAGTCCTCGTCCGTGACGTCCGACACCGTGCTCTCGCCACTGCCGGTGGCACTGGTGCTCTCGCCACTGCCGGTGGCACTGGTGCTCTCGCCACTGCCGAACTGTTCGGGCCGCAGGGTCGGGAACAGCACGACGTCGCGGATCGACTCGACCCCGGCGAGCAGCATCACGAGACGATCGATGCCGACACCGAGCCCACCGGTCGGCGGCAGGCCGTAGTCGAGTGCTCGGAGGTAGTCCTCGTCGACCGACATGGCCTCGTCGTCGCCGGCGTCCTTCAACCCGGCCTGGGCTTCGAAGCGACGGCGCTGCTCGTCTGGATCGGTCAGCTCGCTGAACGCGTTGCACAGCTCACGGCCGGCCACGATCGCCTCGAACCGCTCGGTGTAGCCGGGCCGATCGCGATGGTCGCGTGACAGCGGCGAGACCTCGCTCGGGTAGTCGGTGACGAAGGTCGGCTCCCACAGCTCAGCTTCGACCGCCGCCTCGTAGATCTCGAGGATGAGCTTGCCCGGACCGTAGATCGGCTTGACGGGAGCGCCGACCTTCTCGGCGAGCGCTCGCAGGTCGTCGATCGGGGTGTCGAGGTCGACCGTCTCGCCGGTGTACTCGGCGATCAGCTCCTCCATCGTCGCTCGACGCCACGGCGCCGCGAGCGACAGCGAACGCCCACCGAACTCGACGTCGGTCGTGCCGAGGCAGGTCACTGCGAGGTGCTCGACCAGGTCCTCCACCAGACGCTGGATGTCCTCGTGGTCGGCATAGGCCTGATAGAGCTCGAGCATCGTGAACTCGGGGTTGTGCCGGGTCGACACGCCCTCGTTGCGGAACACGCGGCCGATCTCGAACACCCGCTCGAACCCCGACACCGTGAGGCGCTTGAGGTAGAGCTCTGGCGCGATCCGAAGGAAGAGGTCGATGTCGAGCGCGTTGTGGTGCGTCTCGAACGGTCGGGCCAGCGCGCCACCGGGCAGCGACTGGAGCATCGGGGTCTCGACCTCGATGAACTCGCGATCCTCCAGGAAGCGACGGATCTCGGAGACGATCTTGCTGCGGAGCAGGAACGTGCGCCGGGCTTCGTCGGTCACCCACAGATCCACGTAGCGCTGCCGGTACCTGGTGTCGGTGTCGGTGATGCCGTGCCACTTGTCGGGGAACGAGCGGCGCGTCGGTGCGAGCAGCACCCACTCGTCCACGCGTACCGACAGCTCACCGCGGCGGGTCACCATCACGATGCCCTTGACGCCGATCCAGTCGCCGAGGTTCAAGCCGCCGAACGCGTCGAAGTCCGGTGTCGTCTTCGACGGTGCGAACAGCTGAATACGACCCGAGCTGTCCTGCAGCGTGCCGAAGGCGAGCTTGCCCTGGACACGTCGCAGCATCAGGCGCCCGGCGATCGACACGACGGTGTCGGTCTCGGTGCCGGCCTCGAGATGGCCGTACTGCTCGGCCAGCGCCGCGGCAGAGTGGTCGCGCTCGTAGCGATACGGGACGTCGGTCATTGCAGTCACTACCGGGTTCTCTACTGGTTCTTCTCGTGGATCAGCCGCAGCCCGTGCAGCGTCAGCCAGGGTTCATGATGATCGACCGAGTCGGCGGCCGGCACGATCAATTCGGCGAGACCTCCCGTCGCGACCGTCGTCACGGAGCCGATCTCCTCCTCGATCCGGGCGATCATCCCGTCGACCTGCGCGGCGAAGCCGAACACGACACCGCTCTGCACCGACTGGGCGGTATTCCTGCCGACGACGGCCGGAGGTTCGACGAGTTCGATGCGGCGAAGGAGGGCGGCTCGCTCGAACAGGGCTTCGAGGCTGATCTCGATGCCCGGCGTGATCGACCCACCGAGGTACTGGCCGTCGGTGCCGATCACGTCGAAGGTCGTCGCGGTGCCGAAGTCGACGACGACGGTCGGACCCCCGAACTGCTCGTGAGCGGCGACCGCGTTGGCGATGCGGTCGGCACCTACCTCCGGCGGGTTCTCGACGAGGATCGGCATGCCCGTCTTCACGCCGGGGCCCACGACGATGGGCTCGACGTCGATGTGACGTCGGCACATGTCACGCAGCACGCCGGTGACTCGAGGCACGCCCGAGCAGATCGCGACGCCGTCGATGTCGTGTCGCATCCGGACGTCACGAAGGTCGAGCAGTTGGCGCACGAGCAGCGCCAACTCGTCCTCGGTGCGCTCGGGATCGGTGGCGAGGCGCCAGTGGTCCACGAGACCCGAGTCGCACGACCGGTCGCCAGCGGCCACGTCGTCGTAGATCCCCACGACGGTGTGGGTGTTGCCTGTGTCGATGACCAGCAGCACGACGGCCTCCTCAGTCGCCGTCGACGTCGAGGCGACCGACGTTGCGGACGACCTGGTCGGCGAGCGTGTCGCGCCAATCGAGCGGCACGAGTCCAGGGGCAACGTCGGCGAGCGGTTCGACGACGAAGCGACGTTCCCACATCCGAGGATGGGGCACGACGAGCCGCTCGCTGTCGATCGACTCGTCGCCGTAGAGCAGCACGTCGACGTCGAGGGTCCGAGGGCCCCATCGTTCGATGCGGACCCGCTGCGCCGCCTCCTCGAGAGACTGGCAGACGTCGAGCAGCTCGAGCGGCGCAAGATCGGTCTCGATCGACACGGCCATGTTCAAGAACGCATCCTGCTCGGGTCCGCCGATCGGGTCCGTCTCGTAGAGGTCGGACACGCCGGTCAGCTCGATCTGGTCGTGTAGGTCGAGTGCCTGGACCGCGATCGCGAGATGGCTGTGCCGGTCCCCCAGGTTCGAGCCGAGCGCGAGATGTGCCGCGACCATCAGGCGGTCCGGGTCCTGTGGATCCGCACGGCCGAGTACGCCAGGTCATGTGGAACCGGAGGGCGGAGTTTGCGGATGACGACCGTCACCGCGTCGACGCCGTCGAAGGCCAGGACGTCCTCGGCGATCCGTGTCGCCACGCGCTCCAGCAGCTCATGACGCTCGGTCGCGACGACAGCGACCACCGCATCCGTGATCTCGCCGTAGTGGATGGTCTCGCTGAGGTCGTCGGACGCGCCGGCAGCTCGTACGTCGGTGTGGACGTCGAGGTCGACCTCGAAGGGCTGGGCGCGCTCCTTCTCCTCCGGCAACACACCGACGGTGCCCATCACACGCAACCCGCGCAGCTCGATGACATCGCTCATGGGTACCTCATGCTTCCGATGAGACTCGGGCCGGCCACGACGGGACGGCGGGCATCACGACGTCGCCGACGCCTCGACCAGCTTGGCCGCCTCGGCGACGAGGCCACGACCGACGGGGCCGAGCGGACGCTCGAAGATCCGTTCGGTCAGCACGACGGCCCTCGGCAGCTCGGGGACCATTCCGGACCACACGAGATACCCGGCGATGAGACCCGACACGTGGTCTGACAGCTCGTCGCGGTGGATGAGGACCCGCTGCTGGCGTTCCATCAGGGTGCGGATCTCTTTGTAGAGACGATCCATCGACGAGGCGACGTCCTCGATGGGCGGGAACGGCCGGTGCAGGTACGGCATGTTCAGCTCGTCGTAGTTGTGCAGGTTCGACGGCGCCGACGACAACGAGATGACGAGGTCGAACTCCTGCTGACGCAGCCAGATGATCTCTTCCTGGCGACGAACACGACGATGGGTCGAGCCATAGCCACCGGGTCGTTCCGACACGGCCAGCTGGTCCTTGATGACCCACGCGAAGTTGCGAGGACGGATGCCTTCCGCCCACTTGCCCTTCATCGTTCGCTGCTTCCCATCCATCGCTCGAAACGGGGACCCTAGCCCACGCAGGGTCCTGCTCACCCGCCCGAACGCCGGATCGTGGCGGAAATTCGGCGAATTCAGCGATTCGGAGCGGGCGCCGTGGGGTCGAACCACCGGATCTCGTCGAGATGGCGGTATTCACCGCCGGCGTCGAGGCCGTAGCCGACGACCCAGCCGTCGGGCAGCACGAAGCCGATCTGATCCACACCGTCCTGGTCGGTGTGCTCTCGGGCGAGCAGGGTCACGACCCGCAGCGACGCAGGGCGTCGAGCAGCGAA
>JAHDHM010000006.1:0-20911 GCA_020631315.1 Acidimicrobiales bacterium | reverse complement strand
CGCTCAGGCGGACCCGCCGACGGGCGTGTCGACGCAGCGACGCATCGAGCAGCGAAGGTGGCACGCAGGTAATCGATCGTGAGACCCGAGTCGATGATGTCCTCGACGAGGACGACGTCACGACCTTCGATGTCGCTGTCCAGGTCCTTCAGCAAACGAACGACGCCGGTCGAGTCCGTCGAGTCGCCGTAGGACGAGACGGCGATCATGTCGATCTCGATCGGGAGATCGACCGCTCGGACGAGATCGGCCAGGAACACGAACGAGCCGGTCAGCACGCCGACGAACAATGGCGTGGTGCCCGCCAACTCGGCGGCGAGCTGCGCAGCGATGGCGTCGACTCGGGCGTGCAGTTCGTCCGACGTGACGGCGAGGTCGCCGACCCGTGCGTCGTTCTCGATGATGTTCAGCGATGTCGAGTCCGAGGTCACGGCTCGACCGTAGCTGCAGGCGGCGACACGACGAGCCGCTGCGCATGACGACTCACTCGACGCCCACCGGTGATCTCCGTCGCGCGTCGGCGCCCACCGACGACGTCCATGACCCGCTCGGTCGATGCAGCGTCGATCGGTACGCCGTCGTTCAGCCAACGACGGACGGCCCGGCGAGCCAACGGAGGGGGCGCCGCGGCCAGCGCTCGACAGTCGGTCGGATCGAGCTGCGATGCGAGCTGGTCGAGCAGCGCAGCGTCCTCCCCCGCGACCGACGCGAACCGATCCAACAGTGGCACGACGTCACGCTCCGCGATATCGGCCATCAGTGGCAGGAGCTCCCTGCGGACACGTACCCGTCGGAAACGAGTGTCCTCGTTGTGCGGATCGGCGATCGGCTCGATGCCGAGGAGCCGGCACAGGTCGCGGGTCTCCGCGGCTCGCAGTCCGAGCAGCGGTCGCCGTTGCGCCGCCATCGACGCGACCCCGTCGAGGCCGGCACCGCGAGCCAACGCGAGCAGCACCCACTCGGCGCGGTCGTCGGCCGTGTGTCCGAGCAGCGCGTCGTCGGGCAGTGCGGCGAGACGGGCCTCGCGAGCCCGGGCTTCGAGGTTCGGACCGTCGACCACATCGAGGGTGATGCGGCGCGACGAGGCGCCGACACGCTCGGCGACCGCCGCGACCGCCTGGAACTCGACGTCGCTCCCCCGGCGGATGCCGTGATCGACGTGCACCGCCTCGACCGGCCGACCCGTGTGGCCGGCCAAGACCAACAACGCAAGCGAGTCGGCTCCGCCCGAGACCGCACAGACCAGTCGACCCGACTCGGGGAAACGGCAGCGCGCTGACAGCTCATCGAGCAGATCGACCGCGTCGGTGTTCGTCGACGTCGATGACGGCTCGGTACCGCCGGCGTCGACCGACGGTGGGTGGTTCACGCGACCGGCGCCGAGACCCGATCGAGCCAGGTGCCGGGAGCCTTGATCTCCTCGAGCGTCGGCAGGTGCGCAGCGTCGCGCCAGATCACGTCGATGGCGCGGTCACCACGTTCGGCCTCGATGGCCTCGATGAACCGCTCACCCTGTTCGTACTGGGCGAGCTTCGCCTCGATGCCCATCAGCTTCTGCATCACCTTCGCGACGCCCTTGGGCTGCGTACGGCGCTGATGCAGTACACGGTGGAAACGCTCGGCGCTGGGCACGTGCTCGCGTGCGGCGCGCGTCATGGTGACGTCGCCATGGCCTTCGAGCAGGCTCATCAGACCGGCGATCTCGTCGAGCACGACCTGCTGCTCGGGACTCGCGAACAGCGCGGCGAGACCGTTGTCGAGCGCAGTGGTCTCGCCCTTGCGCTTCTCCTCGATGAGGCGCTTCACACCGGCCATGATCCGATCAGGGTCCGGATCGACCTCGTCGAGCGTGCGCTCGACCAGCGAGATGAAGTGAGGACGCATCCAGGGCACACCGGTGAACTGCGCCCGGTGGGTCAGCTCGTGCGTCGCAAGCCAGAGCCGGAACTCCTTCGGGGCGAAGGCGAACCGCTTCTCGATCGCGAGCACGTTGGGACCCACGTAGTAGACGAGATCCTGGTCCTCTGGATCGTCGTCCTCGGCGAGCAAGAGGTCGTACTGACCGAGCACACGGCGCGACATCCAACCGAGCACCGTGCCGAGCTGCACTGCCGCCACACGACCACTGATCGACGAGAACGGACCGTCGAGCGACTCGGTGACCTTGTCGGTGAGCGGACGCAGCAGCCGCTGGAACGAGCGGATGTTCGCATCGATCCAGTCGCCGCGATCGATGACCCGTGCACGTGCAGGACCGTCGAGTGAGACCAAGCCGGTCTCGGCGCTCACCAACTGCTCGGCGAGCACGGTCGCCTCGGCGAAGTCGGGCTCGAGCGAGTCGTACAGATACGACGTCGCCAACGGCTCGTTGCCGGCGACCTTTCGCGCGATACGGCTCGCGAGCTCCCAGTCGACGGTGGCGTCGCTCATGGGTTCGCTCGCGTACCGATCAGACTCAGCGACGCGGGTACTTCGGCGCGACGACCTTCACGAGGTAGCCGACGACGAGTGCGAGGACCAGGGCCACTGCGCCGGCGGCGAGCAGCGGGGCGATCCAGAAATGCCATTCCTGGGCGGCGAGCAACATGGGGGACATCGTAGAGCCTTCTCAACAGGACGGGAACATCACGGCTCGAGGGAACGCAACCGCTGCGCGATCCGCTCCTTCAGTCCGTCGGGCACGCGCTCGACGGCCTTGGTCGCCACCACCTGGCGCACCTCGGTCTCGAAGGCGTAGGTCTCGAGGCAGTGACCGCAGTCGTCGAGGTGCTCGCGGATGGCGCTGCGACGCTGATCGTCGAGGGCTCCGTCGAGAAAGGTGTAGAGCGTGTTCAGTGCTGCTTCGCAGTCGACGATCTCGTCACCGCCCGCGCGCTCTCCCTCGTCCTGCGTCATGCTCTCCTCCGGTTCGGCCGTCACGTCGACGTACCGACCTCCGCGATCCCTCGGGCCACCGCGTGATCGTAGAGCGCTTTGTGGAGCGCCTTGCGACCTCGATGCAGCCGACTCATCACGGTGCCGATCGGCACCTCGGTGATGTCGGCGATCTCCTTGTAGGCGAAACCCTCGACGTCGGCGAGGTACACCGCCAGCCGGAAGTTCTCCGGCAGCGAGTCGAGCGCTGCCTTCACCTCGTCATCGGTGAACCAGTCGAGCAGTTCGTCCTCGGCCGAGCGCCCGACCGTCGAACCGAGCTCGCCCACCCGGCGGTACAGGTAGAACTCCTCGAGATCACCCAGCTCCGACTCGTCCGGGCGGCGCTGCTTGGCTCGGTACTGGTTGATGTAGGTGTTGGTCAGGATCCGGTACATCCACGCCCGAAGGTTCGTGCCGGCGGTGAACGACTCATAGGCCCGGTAGGCCTTCAGGTACGTCTCCTGCACCAGATCCTCGGCGTCGGAGGGGTTGCGCGTCATGCGCAGTGCAGCCGAATACAGGCCGTTCATGTGCTCCATCGCATCGTCGACGAAGAGGGTCTGATCGGCCACGGAGGACGACCATAGGCGATCATCTCGTGCCGTCGAAGTCCGTTCCCGGACCCCACGCCATCTGTCGCCCAGATGACCGTCGAAGTGCGACACGCAGCCGTCGAAGTCGGACAGATCGGCGTCGAACTGCGACACGCCGATGCCCGAATCGGCACGATCTCGATCGCCGTTCGTCACCCCACGGCAACACCGATTCGCCATGGTGTCGCAGTGCAGCAACACCTCGAGGGAACCGCCAGTTGGTCGTTCGCCCTGTCACCCGGTCAGATCGGACGGCGAACCGACGTGGCACCACAGATCGCCGTACGCGGCGACGGAGTCCTCAGGGAGGAGCTCGCCGATCAGGCCGATCAACGATGGCGGGAACTGCAGCGGTTGCCGACCGTCGAGCAGGCACCGATCGACGTCGCGACGTTGCGTTCGTCGTGGTTCTCGGCCCGCTGACCGATCGCGAACTCACGAACGCACGGCCCGTGGGTCCTGCTACCCTCATCGGTTCCACGCCCGAGTAGCTCAGTGGTAGAGCGGCTCTCTCGTAAAGAGCAGGTCATGGGTTCGATCCCCATCTCGGGCTCGCCGGCGGGTGCACGGACCTCGTGCGACCCAGCCGATCAGCCGATGGCCGGTAGCCGCGTGAACAGCGCCGCCAGCCACAACCGCTCACTCGGATTCCGAACGAGCGAGTCGGACGCCTCGTTGACCGCGTCGATCGCACGAGACGCCGAGGCGGGGTCGAGCTGTCCCTCGACGAGCGCATCGCGGTACCACCGGCCGACGGTCGACAGACCGAGCCGCAGTTCGTCCGTGCGCTGACGACGCTGCTCACGCTTGTGGCGGGCCTCGATCGCCTTGACGCCCGTCAGGCGAACGCCGGTCGCCTCCGCACCGGCCTGGAGCTCTTCGAGCTCCGCCGCCTGCGCAGCGACCAGTGGAGCCGATGCCTCGTCGAGCCGGCCGGTGAGCTCCTCGACGAGGGTCATGACCGAGTGACCACTCCCGGTGAGACGAGACGGCACCTGCCGCCACGCGTCGAGTCGCTCGATCAGCGAGCCGTCGTTCGCGAGCAGACGAGCGCGTCCCAGGTCGCCGCCTGCGGCGTGCGCCGCCGCCTCGGCCACGTCTGCCGAGGCACCCTCTGCAACGAGCCGATCCACCACGACCGCGGTCGGGACTGCGGAGAAGTCGATCCGAACGCAACGCGATGCGATCGTCACCAGCTCCGGTGGGATGTCGTTCGCGACGATCACGAAGTGGGTCGTGGCCGGCGGCTCCTCGATGGCCTTCAGCACGATGGCTGCCTGGTCACCGATCAGGTGGAAGTCGAGCAGGACGATCACCTTGCACCCTGCGTCGACCGGGCTGAGCACGCTCGTGCGGACGACCTCACGCGCCTGGTCGGCCGAGATCGTGGCGCCGACGCGCTCGACGATCACGAGGTCGGGATGCGCTTCGGCTCTCGCCAGCCGCCGATGACGGTCGGCGACGTCGGGCCGCGTCTCGGCGAAGAGTTCGCCGGCGAACGCCATCGCCGCCGCCCGCCGACCGCTCCCCGCCGGGCCGACGAACAAGTACGAGGGCACCGGACGGGTCACCGCAACCGCGAGCCGCCGACTGACCTCCGGTTGCCCGAGGATCTCCAGTTCCGCCACGTCAGCCCTTCGCCGCTCGTTCAGCTGCCCGTTGCGGCCGACGCAGGGACATCAGCGCCAGCCCCGCCGCACCCCACATGAGGATCGCCGCGAGCCACAGCGCACCGCGGACACCGATCAGCTGCAAGTGAGCCGAACCGATGCCGATCTCGCTGTCGAACAGCTCGGCGAACACCCAGTCGAGAGCTTCGCTGAGGAATCCGCCGATGGCGATGGCCACGAGCAGACAGAACCGGACGAGTGTGTACAACGCCGAGAACACGCGGCCACGGAGCTCGTCGGCGACGGACTCGTGGAGGATCGTGAAACCGAGCACGTAGACGCCGCCGGCGGCGATGCCCAGGGCGAACACGCCGATCAACGTGGCCCACAACTCCGAGACCGACACGGCCACGAACAAGGCCGTACCGGCGGCGAACACTGCGGCGACGAAGGTTCGCGGCTTGTCGATACGTGACTGCACTGCCGACAACAAGGCGACACCGACACCGACACCGACACCCAGCGCTGTGAGGATGGCCCCGAACCCGTCGTCGTCGGCCTTCAAGACATCAGAGTTGAACACGGCACCGAGCGGGATCAGCATCCCGCCGCCGATCATCCCGGTGCCGAGTGCGACGAGCACGGCCCGCACCGTCGGGCTGAGGAAGATGAACTGCCACCCTTCGCGCAGCTCCCTCACGCCCTGACCGAGGTCGATGCGCTTGTCGGACGACTTCCGCTCGCCGAGCGAACGGGCCACGATCGGCAGCGATGCGATCAGCCCGGCGGCGACGAGGAACGTCAGCGCGTCGAGATACAGCGCCAGTGCCTCGCGGTTGACGTCGAGAAGATCGACACGCCCCGTGCTGACGAGCCAGTCGGCCAGCCGATCCAGACCGGCGAACGCCGCGGATGCGAACGGGAAGGTGCCGTAGGCCGCAACGAGCGACAGCGAGTTCGCGCTCGTCAGCTTGTCCTGTGGCACGACGTTCGGGACGATCGCCTCCTTCGCCGGCCCCCACAGTGACGTGGCCAGTTCGAGCACGAGCGACGCGAGCACGAGGCCCCAGAGCGTGTCGATGGCCGGGAGCACGAGCAGCACACCGGCGCGCAGGATGTCGCAGGTGATCAGGAGCCGCTTGCGGTTGAGCCGATCGACGATCACACCGCCGACCGAGGCGAGGAAGAAGCCCGGGAGGATCCGGGCGATCATCACCAGCGCGATGGCCGACCCGGCCGTGTCCCCACCGATGCGCTCGGCGATGACGATGATCGCCAGGAAGCCGACCCAGTCACCGAACGCGCTGAAGACCTGAGCGAGCCACAGGCGGAAGAACTCGGGCGTCGCGAAGACGCGCATCAACAGGCTCTCGCTGTGCGTCTCGCCCGTCGCCGTCACGGCACAAGAGGCTAGACGGCGTCCGACGACACCCGTCCAGACTGTTCAGACGAAGCACCAGACCAGGCGGGCCTGCGATCAGTCGGAGGAGGCTGCCTTCTTGGCGGGCGCCTTCTTCTTCGCGGCCTTCTTCTTGGCCGGAGCCTTCTTCTTCGCCGGAGCCTTCTTCTTCGCCGCCTTCTTCTTGGCGGGCGCCTTCTTCTTGGCCTTCTTCTTCTTGGCCGGACCGGCTTCACGACGGATCTGGAGCAGCTCGGCTGCCCGCTCGGTCGTGATGGTGGCGACGTCGTCGCCCTTGCGCAGCGATGCGTTGGTCTCGCCGTCGGTCACGTATGGACCGAAGCGACCGTCCTTCACGACGATCGGGGCACCGCTGACGGGATCGTTCTCCAGCTCACGCAGCGGCGGCTTCGGTGCCGCTGCACCACGCCGGCGCTTCGGCTGGGCGTAGATGGCCAGCGCCTCCTCGAGGGTGACCGAGAAGATCTGATCCTCGGTCTCGAGGCTGCGGCTGTCCTTGTCCTTCTTCAGATACGGGCCGTACCGCCCGTTCTGCGCGGTGATGAGCTCACCGTCGGAGGGGTCGTGGCCGACCTCGCGCGGCAGCGACAGCAGCTTCATCGCCTCGTCCATCGTGATGGTGTCGAGCGACATCGACTGGAAGAGCGACGCGGTCTTCGGCTTGGGCTTGCCGTCCTCGGGCACACCGAGGGTGACGTACGGACCGAACCGACCGGGCTTGGCGATGACGTCCTCGCCCGTCTCGGGATCGACACCGAGCACTCGCTCGTCGGACGGGGCCGCGAGCAGCTCCATGGCCTTGTCCATGGTGAGCTCGTCGGGCGGCAGGTCCTCGGGGATCGAGCAGGTGTCCTCACCTCGTCGGAGGTAGGGGCCGTAGCGACCGGGGCGAGCCTCGACCGGCACGCCGTTCTCGTCGACACCGATCGGGATCGAGTTGATCTCCTTGGCGTCGATCTCGTCGAGCCGGGCCGACACCATCGACTTGAGGCCGTCCAGCGAGTCCTCGGCGGCAGGACCGACACCGCCGAAGTAGAACTCGGACAACCACGGGATGGACTCACGCTCACCGCGTGCGATCTCGTCGAGATCGGTCTCCATCTTGGCGGTGAAGGCGTAGTCGACGAGGTCCGGGAAGTGACCCTCGAGCAGCGAGCTGGTGGCGAAGGCGGTGTAGCTCGGGACGAGCGCACTCCCCTTCTTCCACACGTACTCGCGGGCCTGGATGGTCTCCATGATCGACGCGTACGTCGACGGACGACCGACCGACAGCTCCTCGAGACGCTTGACGAGCGACGCCTCGGTGTAACGAGCCGGCGGCGAGGTCTCGTGACCCTTCGGCTCCATGTCCGTCGCCGTGACGGTGTCGCCTTCCTGCAGCGGCGGCAACTGCTGCTCGGCAGGGTCGTCCGATGCGCCGTCGGTGTCCTCGACGTAGGCGAGGCGGAAACCGGGACTGCTGATGACGGTGCCGCTCGTGGAGAACTCGACCTGATCACCGTCGGTCGACTGCCCGCTCAGGCGGATCGTGACCGTCTCGCCCGTCGCGTCGATCATCTGCGAAGCGACGGTGCGCTGCCAGATCAGCTCGTACACACGACCGGCGTCGCCCTGGACCTCGGCCGCGACACGATCGGGCAGCGGCCAGGCGTCACCGGCGGGACGGATGGCCTCGTGGGCCTCCTGCGCGTTGCGCACCTTCTTGGTGTAGGTCCGCGGCTGGTCGGGCAGGTTCGAGGCGCCGTAGCGCTCGCGGATGAGGTCCCGAGCGGTGGACAGTGCTTCGGCCGACAGCGTGGTGCTGTCGGTTCGCATGTAGGTGATGTAGCCGTTCTCGTACAGGCGCTGCGCAGCCTGCATGGTCCGAGACGACGAGAAGCCGAGCTTGCGGCCCGCCTCCTGCTGCAACGTCGAGGTGATGAACGGCGCTGCCGGGCGGCGGCGATAGGGCTTGGACTCGCGGGACGAGACGGTGAGGTCCTGGCCGACGAGCCCGGTGGCCAACCGCTCGGCCCGAGCACCGTCGAGCACCACGGCGTCGGACGTCAGCTGGCCTCGGTCGTCGAAGTCGCGTCCCGAGGCCAGACGGGCCCCGTCGATCGATGCGAGACCGGCGTCGAAGTTGGTGCCGGCGCCGTCGAAGCGGCCGCCGAGGCTCCAGTACGACGCGGACACGAACGCCATTCGCTCTCGTTCGCGCTCGACGATGAGGCGGACAGCGACACTCTGCACGCGGCCTGCGGACAGGCCGCCCATGACCTTCTTCCACAGAACCGGCGACACCTCGTAGCCGTACAAGCGGTCGAGGATCCGGCGGGCCTCCTGCGCGTCGACGAGACGACGGTTGAGCTCACGCGGGTTGTCGATGGCCTCCTGGATGGCCCGCTCGGTGACCTCGTTGAACACCATGCGCTTGACGGGGACCCGGGGGTTGAGCACCTCGAGCAGGTGCCAGGCGATGGCTTCTCCTTCGCGGTCCTCATCGGTCGCGAGATAGAGCTCGTCGGCTTCCTTCAACAAGGACTTCAGGTGCCGGACCTGCTCCTTGGCCCGACCCGTCACGACGTAGAGCGGCTTGAAGTCGTTGTCCGTGTCGACGCCCATGCGGGCCCACTTCTCGGACTTGTGGCTCGCCGGGACGTCGGCGGCGTTACGCGGCAGGTCCCGAATGTGGCCGACCGAGGACTCGACGACGAAGTCGTCGCCGAGGTAGCTCGCGATCTTCCGGGCCTTGGCCGGTGACTCGACGATGACGAGCGACTTGCTCACTGATCTCTCCGGGTCTCACGGGACGGACGTCGTGGAGGGGTGGGAGCCGCCACCGCAACGGTGACGACAGGCGATTGGTTGGTGTACTCGTCCGGAACGTACAGGACTTGAGTTCGGTTTCCGAGGCTGCCTCAGGCGTCGGGATCGACGCGTACGGCGATCTCGGCGATCACCAGGACGGCTGCGGCAGCGACGACGGCACCGATGGTGGCGCCGACGATCTCGCCGCTGACGGGGGCGCCGAGGTCGACGTTCTCGAGGCCGCTCTCGCCCTCGGGACCGTCGGACGGCCACGGCCACAGCACTCGAAGCGATCCCGCCATGAGCCCCACCAACGCCGCCATGACGGTGTCGCGGTGATGTTCGAGCACCCAGTGCAGGAACGTGGAGAACAGCGCGAGACCGATGACGGCGCCGACGCCGAACGCAGCGACCGTCGAGAGATGTCGCTCGTCGATGGCCTCGGTCACGTGGTCGTACATGCCGAGCATGAGCAAGATGAACGAGCCGGAGATGCCCGGCAGGATCATGGCGCAGATCGCCAGCGAGCCGGCGGCGGCGACGACCAGCAGCGACGGATCCGACAGTCCGCCCGATCGGATACCGAGGGCGAAGAACGCCACGACACACACGATCGCTGCGATCACCCAACGCAGCAGGTCCCACCTGCCGACCTCTCTGGCCGCGACGACGACGGATGCAGCGACGAGGCCGAAGAAGACGGCCGACACCTCGACCGGATGCTCCTCGATCATCGTGCGCAGCCACGAGACCAACAGCACGACGGCCAACACGATCCCGCTGAGCAGCGACACCAGGAAGATCCAGTCCAGCCCACGGAGACGGCGAAGGAACCCGGACGTGTCGCCACGAACGAGCTCCCCGAGCGCTCCGGCACCCTCCCGGACCTCGCCGACCAGACGGTCGTAGATGCCGAGCAGCAGTGCGACGGTGCCGCCGCTGACGCCCGGCACGATGTCGGCCGAGCCCATGAGAAATCCGCGGCACACCTGGGCGACGACTCGAGTGATCACGGAGTCCGACGGTAACGCACCCTCGGCCGAGCCCGACACGCCCAGCTCGGCACATCCAGCTCGGCACGCCCGATGCGCCGTGCCGTTCGGTCCCGCGACCATCTGGCCCCGGACGCGACGAACCGGAGCGGAAGATCCGCTCCGGTTCGCCTGAGTGCATCAGCTCCGGCTCATGCCGGAGATGGTGGGAGGATCAGCCCTTGACGACCGAGTCCACGGCGTAGCCGGAGCCACCGTGCTCGGAGACGTCGAGACCGGCCATCTCCTCTTCCTCCGAGACACGGAGGCCGATGGTGCTCTTGATGATCGTGAAGACGATCACCGAGGCGACAGCGACGAAGGCGATGATGATCAGCGCCATGAGGAGCTGGACGATGAGCTGCTCGATGCCGCCGCCGTAGAAGAGGCCTGCGTCCTCACGACCGAGGAAGGCATCGTCGTACTTGGCGAACAGACCGACGGCCAGGAGACCCCAGACACCGGCGGTGCCGTGGACCGAGATGGCACCGACCGGATCGTCGACCTTGAGCTTCTTGTCGATGAACTCGACCGACAGCGGCACCAGGATGCCGGCGATGGCGCCGGTGATGACGGAGCCGATCGGGCTGAGGGCGCCGGCGCCGGCGGTGATGCCGACCAGGCCACCGAGGATGCCGTTGCCGGTCGTTCCGACCTCGGGCACGCCAGTCTTGGCCCAGATGTAGGCGGTGGCGGTCACGCCGCCGGCGGCCGCTGCGAGCAGCGTGTTGAGGGCGATGAAGGGGACCAGGTCGTCAGCAGCGAGCTCTGAGCCCGGGTTGAAGCCGAACCAGCCGAACCACAGGATGAACACGCCGAGGCCGGCCAGGGCGATGTTGTGGCCCGGGATGGCTCGCGAGTTGCCGTCCTTGTCGTACTTGCCGATACGGGCGCCGAGCATCGACGCACCGACGAAGGCGGCGACGGCACCGGTGAGGTGCACGATGCCGGAGCCGGCGAAGTCGGAGTACACCGCGTCGCCGATCTCGATCTTGGCGATGAGGCCACCGCCCCAGGTCCAGTGGACGACCACCGGGTAGACGATCGAGGTCATCAGGACGGCGAAGAAGAGGTAGGCGGTGAACTTCGTGCGCTCGGCCATCGCACCGGAGGCGATGGTCACGGCCGTGGCCGCGAAGACCGACTGGAAGAAGAAGTCCGTGGCGCCGGTGAGACCCTCACCGGTACCGAACAGATCGACACCGCTCAGCGCGAAGGCGTCGGAGCCCCAGCCGATGATCGTGCCGTCGCCGCCGTAGGCGATCATGTAGCCGACGAAGAAGAACGACAGGATGCCGACGCAGGCATCGGCGAAGTTCTTCGCCATGATGTTCGCCACGTTCTTGGCACGGGTCATGCCGGCCTCGACCATGGCGAAGCCCGCCTGCATCAGGAACACGAGGACGCCTGCGAGGAACACCCACAGGTTGTCCAGCACGTACTGCGTCGCCGGTGCGGCTTCCGCTTCCTGTGCCCCAGCCGGTGCTGCCAGCAGCACCGATAGACCCACGGCGGCCAGAACCGCCATCAACAGCTTGCGCTTCACGCCTGCTCCTCCCGTTGCCCGCATCTTGCGGACGTCTTTCGTTCGAGGTGCAAGCTAGGAGCCAGATGTGACGCACAAAGGTCCGTGAAATGACCACTGTGTTGTCGGCGCGTGACTCCCGGCGACGCCCGTGTTTCGTGGGTGTTTCGCCTGTCAGATGACGTACAGACGCCTGCGGACGGTGTGACCACCGCCACGCGAACGGGCCCCGGAGCTGTGCTCCGGGGCCCGTCGGGTGTTCTGGAGAGGCTGTGCCAGTCGCAGCCTGTGCTGAACGTCAGGCGCGACCGGTGGTGATCGTCAGATCAGATGAACGCCGGCACGAAGACGAGCGAGACGATGGTCATGACCTTGATCAAGATGTTCATGGCCGGACCGGAGGTGTCCTTGAACGGGTCACCGATGGTGTCGCCGACCACGGCTGCGGCGTGGGCGTCAGTGCCCTTGCCACCGTGGGCGCCGGCCTCGATGTACTTCTTGGCGTTGTCCCAGGCGCCACCGGAGTTCGCCATGTAGATGGCGATCATGAAGCCGGTGACGACGGCGCCGGCGAGGAAACCGCCGAGGGCGTTGACGTCGATGAAGCCGATCACGAGCGGGACGACGACGGCGAGGCCACCCGGAAGGAGCATCTCCTTCAGGGCCGCCTGCGTCGAGATGTCGACGCAACGACGGCTGTCGGGCTTCACGCCCGGCTTGCCCTCACGCAGGCCCGGGATCTCGGCGAACTGGCGACGGACCTCGACGATCATCGCCTGGGCGGCACGACCGACCGAGGCCATCGTGAGCGCAGCGAAGATGAACGGGGTCATCGCACCGAGGAACAGGCCGATGGTGACGGCGGTGTCGTTGATGTCGAGGTTGACCTCGGAACCGGCGGTGAGGCTGAAGGACTTGAACAGCGCCAGCGCGGTCACGGCGGCCGAACCGACGGCGAAGCCCTTGGCGACGGCAGCGGTGGTGTTGCCGAGTGCGTCGAGCGAGTCGGTGACCTCACGGACCTCCGGCGGAAGCTCCGACATCTCGGCGATGCCGCCGGCGGTGTCGGCGATCGGACCGTAGGCGTCGACGGCGACGATGACGCCGGTGACGGCGAGCATGCCGATGGCGGCGAGCGAGACGCCGTAGAGGCCGATCTCGTTGCCGGCTTCACCGAAGGCGGCGCCGCCGAGCCAGTAGGAGAGGCCGATCATCAGCACGACCAGCACGACCGACGGGAGCGTCGACATCTTGCCCTGGGCGATACCGGCGATGGTCACCGTGGCGGGGCCGGTCTCGGCTTGCTTGGCGATGTCCTTGACCGGGTAGTAGTGCTCGCTGGTGAAGAACTCCGACGTGAAGCCGATGGCCCAGCCGCCGAGGAGGCCGATGATGATGGTGAGTGCCAGGTAGAAGGGCTGCTCGACGAGGTCGCCGCCGGCACCGTCCTCGGCGCCGCCGAAGAGCACGAGTGCGCCGACGATGGCGAACACGACGGTGAGGGCCATGGCGATGTACTGACCGGTGTGCAGCTGGGTGGAGAGGCTCTGGCCTTCCTTGCCGCGGGTCATCAGCGCACCGACGATCGAGGCGATCATGCCGAGGGCACCGATGAGGATCGGGAACAGAAGGAGCGTCTCGAAGTCGGCGAAGTCCTCGACGAGGGCGCCGGCGTTGTCGATGAACACGCCGGGGGCGAGCAGCGACATCAGCACGATCGGGGCGACGATCGAACCGGCGTAGGACTCGAAGAGGTCGGCACCCATGCCGGCGACGTCGCCGACGTTGTCACCGACGGAGTCGGCGATGGTGGCCGGGTTACGGGGGTCGTCCTCGGGGATACCGGCTTCGACCTTGCCGACGAGGTCACCACCGACGTCGGCGGCCTTGGTGTAGATGCCGCCGCCGATACGGGCGAACAGGGCGATCGACGAGGCGCCGAGACCGAAGGCTGCGACGACCTGGAACGCGTCGTCGACGCCGATCCAGGTGACCCAGAGCAGGTAGTTGAGCGTGATGCCGAACAGTGCGAGACCGGCGACGCTGAAGCCCATGACCGCGCCGCCCTTGAAGGCGAGCGGCAGCGCCTTGGCCGCACCCTCACGGGCGGCGTTGGCGGTACGGGTGTTGGCGGCGGTCGCGATGCGCATGCCGATGAAGCCGGCGATCGAGCTGAGCACCGCACCCATCAGGTAGGCGAACGAGGCGTACGGGCGACCGTCGATCGGCACGATCAGCAGCAGCACGAACATGACCGCCACGAACGCGGAGACCCACTGGTACTCGCGTCGCAGGAACGCCATGGCGCCCTCACGGATGGCTTCGCCGATCTCCTTCATGAGATCGGTGCCCTCGTCCGCGGCGAGCACGACCTGGGCGAAGTAATACGCCAGGCCCAGCGCTGCTCCGGACGCGATGAGGGCCAGATACGGAACGAATCCCACTGGATGTCCTTGTCGTCGTTGTGTGGTTCGGCAGGAACGACCGACGCCTCGCTGGGCATCGGGCGCTCGTCACTGCGTCGTCAGGGAGACGCGCAACCAGGTCGGCCCAGCTTCACCGGCGATGCTTTCGCGCCAGATGGCCTGCGACGACCGACGGAGACCGTATTGGCTGCGGGGGTCAGCATCAACTTTCGACAGAGGTGTTTCACAAGGTAGCTGCGCCCGCGGACCCGTCGTCCTCGGGCTCGAGCGGCTCACCGTCTGCATCGCCACCGGAGGCGGCCGGAGCGGCCGCGAGCACCAACAGCGCGATCAGGGCAGCCACGAGCGACGCCAAGAGGATGCCCAGCTTCGCCTGCTGTACCAGTGCCCCGTCGTCATAGGCGAGGCCGGAGATGAAGATCGACACGGTGAAGCCGATGCCGGCGGCGATGCCGAGTCCGATGAACTGCCGCCACGAGACGCCACTCGGCAGACGGAAACCGAGGCGCGTCGCCAGCCACGTGAAGGACACGACGCCGACGGGCTTGCCGACCACCAGGCCGAACACGATGCCCCAGGTGATCGATGAGCCCGCAGCGTCCGACATGGTGTCGCCGTCGATCTGGATGCCGGCGTTGGCGAGTGCGAAGACAGGGATGACGACGAAGCTCGTCCAGGGGTGCAGCGCGTTCTCGAGGCGCTGTGCGACACCCACGCTGTTGCGCAGCCGGAAGGCGCTCTCGCTGATCTGCTCGGGGTGCGGATCGTCGGGGAGCTCGTCGGCGATGCGCCGCGACTGGTCACGACCGAGCAGCGGGTGTGCGGGCGTCAGCAGACCGAGCGCCACACCCGCGATCGTGGCGTGGACACCCGAGCGCCACGTCGCGTACCAGACGATCACACCGATCAGCACGTAGGCAGCGGTCGCCCACACGCGTGCTTCAGCCATCGCACGGACCAGGGCGAGGCCGGCGACGGCGAGTGCCAACCAGAACACGTCGACGTCACTCGTGTAGAAGAGCGCGACCACCACGATGGCGCCGATGTCGTCGACGATCGCCAACGTCAGGAGGAAGAGCTTGAGCTGTGGGCTCACCCGGCTGCCGAGCAGTGCGATCACCCCGAGTGCGAAGGCGATGTCGGTGGCCATCGGGATGCCCCAACCGTCGACGGCGCCGGAACCGTCGCCCGCGTTGAGGGCGACGAAGATCAACGCAGGGACGACCATGCCGCCGACCGCCGCTATGCCAGGAAGGGCAGCCGCTCGTCGATCGCACAACTCACCCACCGTGAGCTCTCGCTTGATCTCGAGACCGACGACGAAGAAGAACAGGGTCATGAGGCCGTCGTTGACGAGCTCTTCGAGATGCATCTCCAGATGCCACGAGCCCACCACGATCTCGAGCTCGGTGAACCACACGTCGTGATAGCTGTCGCCGACATTCGCCCAGACGAGGGCGACGAGCGTGGCGATCAGCATCAGGACGCCCGACGCGACCTCACGCTCGATGAACCGCAGGACCGGGCGCGCGACGAACCGAGCCAGTGGCTGACGGCTGCCGACGAACGTCGGCGCGTCGCGAAGGAGTCGTGAGGGATGCCCTGCCATGTCGGCGCACGAGCGTACTCCCGCGTCTGACCACCACCTGACAAGTGCGACGCCGTGCCGGCCTCGCCGTCAGGGCGATGTCGAGCTCACGTCCCGGTCAACAGGTCAGCGACACCCAACTCTCGCAGGACGTCGAGGACCCGATCGGCGGCGCGCACCGACACGGTTCGTCCGTCACTCGCAGCGAGACGTCGCAGGCCGAGCAGGACGCCGGCGCCGACGTCGTCGAGAACCCCCACCTCGGTGAGGTCGACGACGACCGCTTCGTGCTGGGTGGCCGACACGGCCGCACGCAGACGCGGTCGCAACGCCGGGGCACCGTGGAGATCGAGGTCACCGCGGACCACGAGCACCGTCGCACCGTCGGTCTCGGTGGCGGACACCGAGCCGGTGATCATGCCCGAGCGGAACCGGTGATGAGCCGTCGACGGTGTTCGACGAAGTCGACGAGCAGGTAGTCGCCGAGGTTCTGTGGCGAGGTGAAGAACGCGCGGCCGCCGTTGATCGCCGTCATCTGTTCGATGAAGCGGCGCAGGCCACCATCGGGATCGAGCATGAAGGTGTTGATCCGGATGCCGTCACGGGTGCAACGCATCACTTCCTTCATCGTCGCGTCGATCGTCTCCTGGACGGGCGGGTAGTTGAAGTAGACGCCGCCCGACGGCAGCAGGTGGGCGGTCGGTTCGCCGTCGGTGATCATGATGATCTGCTTCGTGCCGGACTGCTGGGCCAGCAGGCGCCGAGCGATCATGAAGCCGTGCTGCATGTTGGTGCCGTAGTCGAAGTCCCACGACACCTCGGGCAGCTGCGCCGCCGTGAGCTCGTTGGCGCTGGCGGCGAACCCGACGATGCCCATGTAGTCGCGCGGGTACTGGCTCGTGATGAGCGAGTGCAGCGCCATGGTGACCTTCTTGGCGGGAAGGAAGTTGTCGCGCATCGGCATGGAGAGCGACAGGTCGAGCATGAGCACCGTGCTGGCGCGTGTGGTCTGCTCGGTCCGCTCGATCTCGAAGTCCTCGGGTGACAGACGCACCGGAGTGCCGCCACCGGTGCGGAAGATCGCGTTGCGGACCGTCTGCTCGATGTTGAGGTTGAAGTTGTCGCCGTACTCGTACGGCTTGGTCTGATAGGCCCGCTCGTGGCCGATGCCGACGTCGTTCAGACGGTGCTGCCCGAGCTTCTCGCTCGTCAGCTTGTGGAACAGCTCGGCGAGGGCGTTGTTGCCGAGCTTGCGGATGGCCTTCGGCGTGAGCTCGAGCCGGCCTTCCTTGTTGTCGACCAGGCCCGACTCCTCGAGCATCTTCGCGACCTGCCGCAGCCGTTCCAGGCTCTCGGCCGACTCGTTGCCCATCAGCTGTCGGACTCGTTCGGTGTCGATGTCGGCCAACGCGCCGGGCGTGCTGGCCTGGCTCATCAGCTGCTGGAGCTGGTCGAGCTCGCCGAGCTCCTGCATGAGTGACGTGCCCTGCGACATGCTCACGCCCTCGTCACCGCTGAACTGGTACGAGTTGTCCCAGCCCATCTGCGGGAACATCTGCTGCAGGTTCTGCCCGAGCTGCTGGGCCTGGAACTGCAGGTCCATGTCCTCCATCAGCTGGTTGGACAGCTCCATGAGCTGCTGACGCTGCTCGGGGGTCATCGAGTTGAGCATCTGCTGCATGGCCGCCATGCGCTGGGCCATGATCTCGAGCAGTTCCTCGATGGACTGCGGATTCTCGGGGAAGAAGTCGCCGTACTTCTCCATGAAGCCCTCGAAGTCGGTCTCCTCACCGCGCTGGTGGGCCTCCAGCATCTGGTTGAGGTCGGCCATCATGTCCTTCATCCGGGCGATGTCCTCGTCCGTGATGTTCTCCATGGCGCCCGACATCTGGTTGAAGTAGCTCTGCGCGATCTCCTGCTTGAGCTGCTCCATGAGCTCTTCGAAGCGCTCGCGCGCCTCGGGTGAGACGAACTCGTAGTTGTTGAGGCTGCTGACCTTGCCGGCGAGATCGGGCGGCATCATGTCGAGCTGCAGGTTCTTGTCCTGCGCCGACGCCTCGGCGATCTCCTGACGGCGATCGTCGCCGGAGTCGCCGGCGTCCTGGACGTAGTCGGCGAGGGCGTCGCGCTCTTCTTCGACGATGTCGTCGAGGGCCTCGCTGATCTCGTCGTAGATGCCACCGAGATCGAACTGTTCGAGACGTTGCTGGCGCTGCTCGCGCAGCTCTTCGAGCATCTCGCGCAGGCCCTGCATGCGGTTGCCGTCCGCGTCGGTCATGCCGTTCTGCAGCAGGCGCCGAAGGGCCGCGTTGAGGTCGCCGTGGTAGAGCAGGTCGTCGGTCAGCTCGCCGAAGATCGCGTCGGCGTCGACCTCGAAGCCGACCTGGGTGCCATCCCACGCCGAGTAACGGAACCTCGAACCGGTGCGCTCCGAACGCGTCCCCCGACGAAAGCGATTCAGCACAGGATCCCCGTCTCCATGGGTCGAGGCTAGCCAGACCCGGCGCAGGTCCACGAGTCCGACCGTGCCGGAGAGGTGGCAGCACTCACGATCCGGCGACCGCGTCCGATGGGCACTGATGATCTCCGACAATCCCGGCGACCATCAGGATCGGCCGGCACCGCGACGTCGACCGTGGCGACGCATCACGGCCGTCCTCGTGGCAGTAGCCGCGCTTGCGACCCTGGTGGGAGAAGCCTCTGCCGATGGCGGTGCCAGACTCGCCGACGACCGGCCGCGTCGCGACCTGCCGGTGATCCTCGACGGCCAGGTGAACGCATCAGTGCTGCTCGGCGACGTGATCGTGGCCGGCGGCACGTTCACCGAGGTTCGAGCAACGAACGGACGCGTCCTCACGCGCCGCAACTTGGTCGCGTTCCACGCCGACACCGGTGCGATGGTGCGCGTTCCCGCTGTCAACGGTGAAGTCATCGCGATCGAGGTTGCAACGGACGGTTCAGGCGTGTTCATCGGCGGCGCGTTCTCGAACGTCGGTGGTGAGCCGCGCCAGAAGCTCGCCAAACTGACACGTGACCTCGCCCTCGACGAGTCGTTCCGGGCCGATGCGAACGCGAAGGTCCAGGCACTCGCCGACGACGGCGAACGACTGTATGTGGGTGGCAACTTCACGATGCTAGCGAACGAGCCGCGAGTGCACTTCGGCGCCGTCGACATCACCCGCGGCTGGCCGGACGGACTCCGTCTCGACCTGAGCGTGCCGCTCGGCAAGGCCGACTCCGGCGCGGTGCGCGCACTCGACCTTCACCCCGACGGTGAGCTCTTGCTGATGGCACACACGAGCACTCGCGTGGGTGGTGAGGTCCGCGTCGGTGTCGCCATGGTCGACCTCGAGCAGGACCAGCTCACGCCGTGGCGAACGAACTGGTACCAAGTGGCCCGCCAGCGCTGCTCCGCCGAGTCACTGCAGATCCGGGACGCAGAGTTCTCGCCCGACGGCAGCTACTTCGTGGTGGTCGAGAAGGGCGGCAACGACTGCGACAAGGTCGTGGCGTTCGATACCACCGACACGACTGCGGGCATCGAGCAGAACCGCTGGGTCACCCAGATGTTCGACTCGACGTTCTCCGTCGGCATCACCGACGACGCGATCTACGTCGGGGGTCACTTCTGCTTCACCCAGCCGTTGGGTCGCATCACCTCCCGCCAGGCGCGCGACTACGTCTACGAACCCAAGCCCGAGAAGTGCCGGTCGGGCGGGAACGACGAGCCCGCCGGTCCGATCTCGGCTCGCTACCAGGTTGCTGCTCTCGATCCGGCCACCGGAGCAGCACTGGACTGGGATCCGCCGAGCAACGCGCAGGTCGCGGTCTACGACATCACGGTGACCGAGCGGGGACTTCTGATCGGACAGGACCGAGACCGGTTCAACTGGATCAAGGCCGGACGCCTCGCCTTCCTCGACGACGGACCGCTACCGGGTCCGGAATGCGCGCTCGACGGGGCACCCAGGACGACCGTCATGTGGGCGAACATCGACCCTTCGGTGACCACCTTCCACATCCGACACGCGGGCAAGTGGCTCGCCACCGTCGAGGACGGGGTCAGCTACGAGATGGCCGACGGTCTGCCGACCGGCGACGTGACCCTTCGTTGGCGCGAGAACGGCGCGACCTTCGACCTGGACTGTGACTGACCGGCTGTCGCGGTCGCTCATGTGCGACGAACAGCGTCCGATGGAGACACCATGCGTTTCCTGACACGTCGAGGCCGACCCGCCGCCGTGGTCGCGGCCGTCGTCGCCGCCGGCGCGCTCGCGACCATGACCGGATCCGCAGACGCCGGTGACAGCCAGCCGCACGGCCAGGTGGCTCCGCTCGTGCCGCGCACGGACACGCCGGTGATCCTCGACGGACACGTCAACGCGAACGTCCAGTTCGGCGACCTCGTCGTCGTCGCCGGTGAGTTCTCCCAGGTGCGTCTGCCCGACGGCACCGTCGTCGATCGCGACCACCTCATCGCGTACGACCTCGAGACCGGTGCTCTGCGGTCCGACTTCGATCCGGTGATCGACCGCGAGGTCCTCGACCTCGAGGTGGCCGACGACGGCAGCGGACTCTTCGTCGCCGGTCGGTTCAACAACGTCAACGGCGTGGAACGCAAGAAGCTCGCCAAGCTCGACGCCGCAGGTGACCTGATCGAGGAGTTCTTCGTCGAGATCGACGCGAAGGTCCAAGCGCTCGACGACGACGGTGAGCGCCTCTACCTGGGCGGCAGCTTCCAGGAGGTCAACGGCGAGTTCCGCGGCCAGCTTGCAGCAGTCGACGTCATCACCGGCGAGCTGTCGAGCTTCCGCAACGACGTGACGGGCGCGATCGGCCTGGGCGGATCGGGCTCGGTCCGAGCGCTGGACGTGCATCCGAGCGGCGAGCTGCTCCTCGTCGCCCACACCAGCCTCCAGGTCGATGCGGCCGATCGGGTCGGCGTCGCGCAGATCGACCTGACGACGGATCGGGTCCATCCGTGGCGCACCGACTGGTACGCCGAGGCCTAC